>CBETNY010000088.1:0-6422 GCA_965537275.1 uncultured bacterium
GCTGGTGAAAGCCCAACCTGATGATGAACGAACCTATGCTTTACTGGCTGCTTTTGCCTCCAAAAACGGTTATCCCCAAATTGCCGAAAAGGCCTATTATAAAATCATTGAAATCAACCCAAACGATCCCTATGTCCATATTTCATTGGCCGATTTTTATCGGAAAGAAGGTAAACATGCCCTCGCTTTTGAGGAACTGAAACATGGATTTAGCAATCCAAAATTGGATGCACAAACAAAAATTAATCTCTTGTTAAACTATTATGCCGGTAATTTGTCGGATAAGGAGCGTGAACAAGCTTTGCAATTGGCAAAAATAATTGTGGGTGCCCATCCACAGGAGCAAATTGCCCAATCGTTTTATGCCGGTATGCTGTTCGAAAACAAAGCCTATAAACAGGCGCGTACATTGTTGCGCAAATTGGTGGTTACTTACCCCGGGCAATATCAGGCAAGAGAACAACTGGTATTTTGTGACCTCTATCTACAGGATTATCAAAACCTGGTGAACGATGCCGACAAAAGTATTCAATTGTTCCCCGATCAACCCGTTCCTTATCTGTTGGGTGGGGTTGGCTATTTTCAGCTTAAGAATTATGAAGAAGCAAAAATCAGACTTGAACAGGGAAAAAAACTTGCGTCCAACAATAGCGCTTTGCTCGAGCAGTTTTATTCTTCTCTGGGCGATACCTATTACGAATTGAAAAAGAAAGCCGATGCCTACCGGGCTTATGAGGAAGTGCTCAAAATCAATCCTAAAAATGCGGTGGTGTTAAATAACTATGCCTATTACCTTTCGCTGGATAAGATACATCTTGATAAAGCGGCAAGGATGGCAAAAATGGCGGTTGACGCCGATCCGTACAACCAAAACAACCTCGACACCTACGCCTGGGTACTGTATCAACTGAAAAGGTATCAAGAGGCTTTGAGCTGGGAAGAAAAAGCATTAAACAACGGTGGAAAAAGTAGCGGCGTGGTGGTGGAACATTACGGGGATATTCTCTACCGTATGGGAAAGAAAAAGGAAGCGCTGCTGCAATGGAAAAAAGCAAAAAAACTTAAAGATCATTCGGATTTACTGGATAAAAAAATAAGATATGGGAAAATTATTGAATAAATTCCGAATCTTTCTTCCCGTTTTGATGGTGATAATAGCCGGTTTGGTTTTCCTGCCGGGATGTAAAGTTTCCAGAAAAGTGTCGCGTACAAAAATGATGGCCAAACCTTTCGGGGAAGTGTTTCACGCGATGGAAAAGCAACAAGCCTCGTTTCAATACCTACGGATGAAGTTAGGTGTTACGGTGCATTCCGACACGAAAGGTTCTACCGGTGTAAAAGCCCAACTCCGGATTAAATCCGACAGTTTAATTTGGTGTAGCATTGTGCCGGCCATGGGTATTGAAGTGGCTCGTGTACAAATTGCCCATGATTCCATTCAGTTAATCAACCGGATGAAAAAAAATTATGTGACCGGTTCGTTTCGACTTCTTGACAGTCTGTTACATGCAACGGTGAGTTATCAGGGACTGGAGGCTTTGATACTGGCCAAGCCCCTTTTCCCGTCAAATCATCAGGAAGGTTACGCTCAGATTGACGGGGCCTATTATCAGCTGCAACTCAATGATTCGGTTGAGAAGTACACTCCGGATATGAACCAAAGTCGGCTGCAACAAACTTTATGGGTCGACCCTTCATCTTTTCTGATTAAAAAAATGTTGGTAAAAGACCCTGACAACCAAGGCCGTTCGATCCAGGTGTTTTATGATAATTACATGCAAGTAGATGGAAAATATTTTCCCTCTTCGATTAAAATTTTCATCTTTGCTAAGAAAAAAATGCAAATTGATATTGCCGTGCGCAAGTTGGAGTTACCAAACACCTTGTCATTTCCTTTCAATATTCCACAGAATTATGTAAAATTGTAAACGAATTTATGGCTAAAGACTGGCTTTATAGGCTTTTTATCATTTTTCTTCTTATGGGAGGGGCTGGAAGTCTGTTTGCTCAAAACAAAACAGAAAGCCTTAAAACGCGAAAGGAAGTCCTTGAAAAAGAGATTGCTTTTACCAATAAGTTGATAGAAAACATCAACAAAAACAAAAAAAGCACCCTATACAGTTTGCAGCTGATAAACAACAAGATTAACCGGCGCATGGAGCTGATTGCCAACCTGAAGCGCACCATTTTTAACTTGAATGATAGTCTTGTTTCCACTCAAACTTCGGTTGAAAAACTGAATAACGAATTACAGGAAATGAAGCATGAATATGCACGCATTGCCTATTATTTGTATAAAAACAACAATCCCTATACGCGGATGATGTTTGTGTTTTCTGCTGACGATATCAACCAGGCTTACCAACGCTTAAGGTATTTAAATGAAATAGCGGCCTACATTCGGAAACAATCGGCTAAAATTAAAGCCCTGGAGCAGTTAAAACAAAAAAAGGTTTTGACACTGGCGCGTGAGAAAAAAGAGAAAAGCCGGCTGCTTGATCAGCAAACCACTCAACTATCACGCCTTGAGCTTGAACAACAGCGAAAAAACAAAGTTAGGCGTAAGTTATCAGGTCAGGAATCGCAACTACGGGCAAGCCTGCGAAAAAAACGAAGAGAATCATTAAAACTGGATCAACAAATTGCAAAAGCCATTGCAAAAGCCACGGTGAAGAAGCCCTC
The DNA here is from genome assembly GCA_965537275.1 of uncultured bacterium. Classification (GTDB taxonomy): domain Bacteria; phylum Bacteroidota; class Bacteroidia; order Bacteroidales; family F082; genus Sulfidibacterium. Next base: position 2,683 of record CBETNY010000088.1, read on the forward strand.
CGCAAATAAAAAGGAAGCCATTGCTACCTTAACGCCTACCGAGAAAAAACTTTCGGCAACTTTTGCAGCCAACAAAGGACGTTTGCCCTGGCCGGTGAAAAAGGGAATTGTGGCACAGACTTTCGGGGTACACAACCATCCGGTGCTGAAGCATGTACAAATTAAAAATAACGGAATCAACATTGCCACTTCGGCAGGAACTGCAGCACGTGCCGTTTTTGCCGGAAGAGTGGTGAGCATCGTCCATATTACCACCACAAATATTGCCGTGATTGTTAAACACGGTGATTATTTCTCTGTTTATTCGGGTCTGGATAAAGTGTTTGTCAAAGTGAATAATCGGGTGGAACGTTTGCAAAACATTGGAAAAATCCACACCACCATTCAAGGGAAAACGGAATTGCACTTTGAACTTTGGAAAGGAAAAAAGCTACAAAATCCCAGTGGTTGGCTGGCCCGAAAATAAGTAGCTGAGCTTATGGAACCAAAAACAACAAAAAAACTGCTTATTAAAAACATGGTCTGTCAACGTTGTGTGACAGCGGTGGAAACTGAATTGAAAAAACTGAACCTGAAGCCAATATCCGTTGTTTTGGGAGAAGCTATCGTGGAAGGCAATCCCAACGAGGAAGTTTTGAACCAATTAAACCAAAACCTGATGAAAATTGGTTTTGAACTGATTGGAGACAAAAAATCCGAACTCATCGAAAAAATCAAAACAGAAATTATTCAGCTCATCCACTATCAAAAAGAGGTGGATGATCACGTGAATTATTCGCTCCATTTGTCTAAAGCGCTGGGATACGACTATGCCTATCTGTCCAATCTTTTTTCGGCAGTGATGGATACCACGATCGAGAAATACATCATTCAGCAACGAATCGAAAAGGTAAAAGAGTTGTTGGTGTACGACGAACTGAACCTAAGCGAAATAGCCTGGCAAACAGGGTATAGCAGCGTGCAGCATTTGTCAAACCAATTTAAAAAAGTTGTGGGACTTAGCCCCTCTGTTTATAAAAAAAGGCACCTGAATAATCGCAAAGGCCTTGACCAGGTCTAATTTTCATCAACCATTTGGCTTTTTTCAATCCCCATCATGAAACCCCTGTCGCATTAAACAGCTTCTTTGGGAATGGTTTTGTTTTTATTCACCACATAATACAATCCGGGAATAACAAGCAGCGATAGAAACATGGATAGCATCATACCGCCAATCATCGACACGGCAAGGGGCTGAAGCATTTCCGAACCCTCACCCATGGCAAATGCCAGGGGAAGAAAACCAAAGATGGTAGCCAGCATGGTCATCAAAATGGGGCGCATCCGTACCTTTCCGGCCATCAGAAGCGCTTCGGCCACATTGTGGTTTTGTGAAAAGTATTTTTCAGCATAGTCGATAAGCAAAATACCATTGTTGACTACCACCCCGATAATCATAATCATTCCCATAAAAGCCGAAATGTCCAATGGAATTTTTACAATCCAAAGCAGCAAAAACACGCCGCTCACCGAAAGAATGGTTCCCAGTAAAATGACCAGCGCCGAGCGGAACGACTTAAATTCAAAAAGCAGAATGGTAAATACCAGTAAAATGCCAAAGCTTAGAATCAATAGAAGCTGGTTGAAAGCTTGTTGTTGACTTTTGTATTGTCCGCCAATTTCAACAGCTACCCCCGGGGGAAGAGCGATTTTGCCCAACATTCGCTGAATATCGGTAATAATTCCGCCCAGGTCTCTGTTGGAGATGTGGGCTTTTACGTTCACCACCTGGCTCAGGTTTTCGTGATCAATATCGGCCAATCCCGGAATTTTTGTTATCGTAGCTACTTCATCCAAACGAAGTACCCGGTTGATGGAGGACAGGTAAATGGGTAACCGGTAAATGTCTTCGCTGTGCCGGAAATTTTGTTTGGGATAGCGAACCCTTACGGGAATAAGCTTTAATCCCTCCATCATGCCGGTTACATTATCGCCCCACAAGGCCATATGAACCGCATCGCTAATCTCCTTGACAGAAACCCCGAAACGGGCAGCGGCCTCCTCTTTTACATGCACCGTTAACTCGGGCTCGCTTTTGGAGTAACCTTTATACACATCCACGGCGCCATCGATGTGTTCCAACGAATCGGCTATTTGGCTGGCCGTTTGGCGGATAAGGGCAAGATTTTTTCCAAAGACCTTAATTACGATGGGGGCAATTTCGCCACTTAAGTCGTTCAAACGGTCAGGCAACACCTGGAATAGTTCCGGTTCAAGACGGGGTTCATGGGTTTTATCGAATTGCCTGATTTGATCCATAATTTCAAAGGAAGAACGTTTGTGACCCTCCTTTAAACTAATCACAAAGTCACCGTCGTTGGCATGGGTACGGGGATGAGCCAGGCTACGACCTGTTCGTAACGAATAGCTTTTTACCTCGGGAATGCTCATGATGTATTGGGCAATGGGCCGAAGCATGTTTTTAGTGCTTTCAATGGAACTTCCCGGCGGTGCAATATAGTCATGGACAATGGTGCCTTCATCCCATTCGGGTAAAAATCCACTGGGAATATTGAGATAAGAATAGACGGCAATGATACTAAAGAGCAAAATCAACGTAAAAGTAATGACCGGACTTTTAATAAATTGTTTAAGGGTTTTTTGTTGTGCTTTTACCAGAACAGGCATTACTTTACCCGGTTTTTTCTTTTTGGTGGAGATAAAAACCACGGCCAGGGCCGGGGTAAGAAAAACAGCCAACAACATGGAAACCACTACAGCAATGGCCAATGTTGATGCCAAAGCCCTGAAAAATATTCCCGGTACACCGGTTAAGAAAACCAACGGGACAAATACCACCAAGGTGGTGAGCGTTGCGCCCAGAAGGGGAGGGATAATTTCGGATGTGGCGGTTACAACGGCATCTTTTCGTTCATAACCCTCTTCAAGATAACGTTCAATGTTTTCGATGACCACAATGGCGTTGTCTACTAAAATACCAATGGCCGCTGCCAGTCCGCCTAAACTCATGAGGTTGAGGTTCATCCCCGTAAGTTTGATAAAGATAAAGGTAATCAACAAGGCCACCGGAATGATGGTGACGGTAACCAGTGTGATACGCAGCCGGCGCAAAAAGAGTAACAAAATGATGAATGTTAACAGCGCCCCCAGAAAAATAGCATCTCTTACACTGCCAATGGCACTTTTGATAAAAGTCGTCATGTCGTACCATTTCTCGACTTTTACACTTTGGGGCATCACCTTTTGTAGATTTTTCCACCGGTTTTGCACTTCATCCATGATGCTTACCGCATTGGTTCCGGGTTGTTTAATCACCGTCACCAGGATGGCCGGTTTCAGGTTGCTTTCACAAGCAATAAAAGTCTCTTTAACAGCCGGCTCAATGCTCGCAATATCTTTAAGGAAGATGGGGCTTACCCCTTGCCGTGCCACAACGGTTTTGCCAATGTCGTCGATCGACCGGAAACGGTTATCGGCAATATTCAGGTATAATTTGTGGGCTTCATTCAGCCTGCCCACATACTGCAACTGGTTGGCATCGCGTAAAGCTTGTTCTATTTTTTTGTAATCCAGATGCAAGGCGGCCAGCTTTTTGGGATGCAGGTTCACCCAATATTCGCGTTGATGTCCTCCCATCACCTCAATGTTATAGATCCCCGGAATGCTGGCCAATTGCGGGCGAATCGTAAAGACGGCTAAATCGCGTAATTGCATCAGGTTTAACTTGTCGGAAGTGATGG
>CBETNY010000089.1:0-6377 GCA_965537275.1 uncultured bacterium
TTTTGAAATCCATCCAATCAGAATGCATACCCGTATTCACCGATTCAACACGCAGAAATATATTCTGTTTCAACCGTATATCAATGTTTAAACCCACAAGCAGTATTCCCTCTTTATGATGATCGCTCTTTTTTAATAGAGTATGTGAAGTACGCTCGAACAAGGTGCTTTGGTAGATACATAATCCGGCTCCTGCCACCAAATTAAAAGCCACCGGAAAACTATTTTCGTTCAATCCTATCACCTCGGTCAGATGGACCAACCCGCGCAAACTGATTTCGTGAAACCGACTTTCAAAAAGTTGATTGACATACCGGTCACTGCCTGCCAATTTTCCAAAATTGTAGGTAGCCTCAAGTTCAAAAACGGGAGAAAGGCGCCTTGAAACAGAAATTCCAGCAGCCGCTCTCCATTCATCAGAAGCCGGGACATACCGATACCGCTTCACATCGCCCAGGAAAACAGGCGTACCCACCCGAAGCCCCACTTGCCAATAGGGCCTGAAAATTTGATTACGGTCTACTTTTCCTTTTACCTGTGCCTGTAATGCGGGCATTGTAAAAAGAAAAAACAGGGCAATACTTATACCAATAAAATGTTCTATTTTATTCATAAAAAAGGACTCTTTCTCCTTTCAAACGTAAAAACAAGCGGCATTGTTTAAATTACACTCCTACATCAGGATACTGCTTTGATCCATTTTTCAATTTCATCCACTTGCAGGGCAGGCACATTCAATTTTTTCTTCTTGCGCAAGCCATTTAATTTCTGCTGGAGAGCCGTGGGTTTGATCGACTTCAAATCATCGGGTTTTTCAACACCGGCATCCATCATTAAATTTGCCCATACTTCGTCCATCCCTATGGCTGTAAAATCATCGGGACCATACACTTTTACCGGCTTTTCGGGACGCATTTGAGGAAAGAAAAGCACCTCCTGAATGGAAGGCTGGTTGGTCATCAGCATGACCAGCCGGTCGATTCCAATTCCCATTCCCGATGTGGGGGGCATGCCGTATTCCAGTGCACGAAGGAAATCGTAATCGATATACATGGCTTCATCGTCGCCTTTTTCGGCCAAACGAACCTGCTCTTCAAAGCGATACCGTTGGTCGATGGGGTCGTTCAATTCGGTATAAGCATTGGCTAATTCCTTACCATTGACCATCAATTCAAAACGTTCGGTCAGTTCAGGATTTTCCCTGTGACGTTTACACAAAGGTGACATTTCGACCGGATAATCAATAATAAAAGTGGGTTGAATGTAATTGGGTTCACATTTTTCTCCAAAGATTTCATCAATCAACTTCCCTTTACCCATGCTTGGATCTGTTTCAATGTCAAGCTGTTCACAAACCCGGAGCAATTGCTGCTCATCCATACCGGACACATCGATTCCGGTATGCTCTTTAATGGCGCCAATGATACTTATCCGTTTGAAAGGAGCCTTAAAACTAATGAGGTTGTCACCAATTTTTATTTCAGTGGTACCATGGAGATCCAAGGCGATTTTTTGAACCATTTGCTCGGTGGTTTCCATCATCCACAAATAGTCTTTATAGGCCACATACATTTCCATTTGTGTAAACTCAGGATTATGAAACCGATCCATTCCTTCGTTTCTAAAATCTTTGGCAAATTCAAAAACGCCGTCGTATCCCCCTACAATCAGTCGTTTAAGGTAAAGCTCGTTGGCAATACGCAGGTAAAGCGGAATATCCAAAGCATTGTGATGAGTAACAAAAGGTCGTGCGGCCGCTCCACCCGGAATGGGTTGCAAAATGGGTGTTTCCACTTCCAGATAGCCCTTTTCGTTGAGGAATTCACGCATTGAGCGCAAAATTTGTGCCCTCATCACAAAGATATCACGAACATGATCATTTACAATCAGGTCGACATACCGTTGCCGGTATCGCTGGTCGGGATCGGTAAAAGCATCATACACCTTACCATCTTTTTCTTTGACAATAGGCAAGGGACGCAATGATTTTGCCAATACCTTAAATTCAGTAACATGAAGGGTAATTTCACCCATCTTGGTAATAAAGACAAAGCCTTTTACGCCAATAAAATCTCCAATATCGAGCAAGCGTTTAAAAACGGTGTTATACATGGTTTTGTCATCCCCCGGGCAAACATCATCCCTTTTAAAATAAAGCTGTATCCGTCCTGTTGAATCCATCAACTCGGTAAATGAAGCAGCACCCATAATCCGGCGGCTCATTATCCTGCCGGCCATGCTCACTTCCTGAAAAAGGCTGTGGTCATTGGGAAATTGTTCGTGTATCTCTTTTGCAACTGCTGTTACTTCATATCGTTCCGGAGGATAGGGATTGATGCCCAATTTCTTCATTTCGTCCAACGCATTGCGTCTGACAATCTCCTGTTCGCTCAAATGATGCATGAATTCTTTTTATTTAAAATTTTTGCAAAGATATAACTTATCACAATGAAATGAAGCACTCAGTCAATGCGTGAGTGAAAACATTGTCGGGAATGGGGCGCGCAAATAAAAAGGGCTGGTTTACCGATAATCTTTGGGTTGAATTTCGCCTTTCACCACCCGCAGTCCATTCATAGCCAACGCTTTCATTTCGTCTTCACCGGGATAGACATGAACGGGTGCCAAACGATGGACATAGGAAATGATTTGATTAACAAAATATTTATCGTGAGCAATGCCCCCTGTAATCAAAATTCCATCAATTTCGTATTTCAATACGGCGCCCATGGCACCCACCTCTTTGGCCACCTGATAGGCCATGGCATCGTAGGTTTGTTTAGCCTGTTCGTCTCCTTGAGATGCACGCTTTTCAACTTCGTAGGCGCTGTTGGTACCCAGGTAAGCTACCAGCCCTCCTTCCCCTTTAATCATTTTCAAGACTTGAGGCATGCTGTATTGACCACTATAGCAAAGGCGTACCAAATCGCCGACAGGCAAACTACCGGTTCGTTCAGGAGAAAACGGCCCATCGCCATCCAACCCCTGGTTTACATCAATCACCCGTCCTTTGTGGTGTGCCCCCACAGTAATACCCCCACCCAAATGAACAACAATCAAATTTAAATCGTCGTACTTGCGCATAATTGATTTGGCATGCTGGCGGGCTACTGCCTTTTGGTTAAGCGCATGGAAAATGGAACGTCTTGGCAGAAGAGGATGCCCTGAGTACCGCGCCAGATCTTCCAGTTCGTCTACGACCACCGGATTGGTAATATAGGCTTTGGCATTGGGCAGTTGGCGGGCAATATCCCAGGCAATTAGCCCTCCCAGGTTACTGGCATGTTCACCATATTTACATTGCTGTAATTCCTGGCGCATTTTTTCATTTACCTCGAAAACACCCGATTCAACCGGTTTTAAAAGCCCCCCGCGGCCCATCACCACCCTGATCATATCGATTCGGATCTCCGCTTCCTGAAGTTCTTTTAAAATCAATTCTTTTCTAAACTCAAATTCGTCGGTAATCACTTTAAAGGGAGCCAACTCCTCGGCACTATGTCGAATGGTTTGAATGAAGACGGGATTGGTATCAATATACACCGCAATTTTGGTTGAAGTAGAGCCCGGGTTTATGGCTAATATCCTGATTTCTTCATTCATAGGTATGTGATCGAACGTTTATTTTTTGTTTTACAAGGTCATTTAACTCGCCGAAATGGCAGCCAAAGCGATGGAGTACAACTTGGTTTTAATGCTGTCGCCACGCGACGAAAGGACTGCAGGCACCTTAGCACCCACCACAATCGCTCCCTGTTCACCTTTAGCCAGTTTGGTATTGGCTTTATAAAACACATTTCCCGATTCAATATTCGGGAATACCAAACAATCAGCATCACCCGCCACTTCATTGTTGAGTTTCTTAATTCGGGCACTCTCTTTATCGATGGCAACATCCAAAGCCAGGGGACCTTCCACAAAAGCACCCTTAATCTGACCCCGGTCAGCCATCTTCGAAATTAAAGCAGCATCAACGCAAGCAGGCATCTTAGGCATCACCTGTTCAGTTGCAGCCAAAAGCGCTACTTTGGGTTTCTCAATCCCCAGAGCATGGGCCATGGCAATAAGATATTGGGTAATGGCCATTTTTTCTTTTAATTCCGGCACCGGAATAATGGCCACGTCTCCGATAACAAGCAGTTTGTGATAATTTGGCGTTTCCATCACCGTAACATGACTGAGCATGGCCCCGGGTTTCATCAATCCGTTTTCTTTATCAAGAATAGCCCTCATGTATTTATCGGTACTGACTAATCCTTTCATCAGCATATCGCCTTTCCCCTCGTTGATTAATGCGACCGCTTTGCGGGCAGCACCCATTTCATCCGCCTGATGAACGATTTCAAATTTTGAAAGGTCAATATTTTCTTTTTCACAAACCTTGGCAATCAAGTCGCTGTTTCCCACCAGGGTAGCTTCCACAATTCCCAAATCAACCGCTTGGCTGACAGCACCAATACTATGTTCGTCGTTGGCAAATGCAACCACCAGTCTTTTGCGCTTTCGCGTTTTTAGTTCGCTAAATAAATCATCCAGTTTCCTAATCATTTTGCGTGTATTTGTCCCGTTTCAAAACTATTTGCAAAATTAGGATAAATTATGGTAGTCAAAGATAAAGCGAGGGCTTTCACCCAATAAATTAAGTTCTTACCGATAAATTTCAGTGTTTCCCTTAGTAAAAATGATCCAAATCCGGAGCAAAAATCAAATTTTACGATTTTCCACCCTTACCCTACCGGGTATAAAAATCAATCATTTTCTGAATGGCTTCCGTGCACGCAGGACAAAACCGGTCACCTTTAAAGGTTTTCATCATGCAATCCTGCATGGGCCGATACATCCCTTTCGGTTCGTATCCACCTCCTTCAAAAGCTCCCACCTTGTGAAGATACTTTTTTGTTGCCGGCGTAGGAATTGGCGTGCGTTTCTTAACCAGATGTTTCCATTTCTTATCAAAATGCTTTAAGGTGGTGATATTGGGTTCCCAGGGCTCGATATTCAAATTGTAAAATGAGCCGTAGCTGGTGGAATTATCGTAGTATTCGTCGGCCAGTCCGGCGAAACCATGACCAAATTCGTGAATGAGAATTTTTGCCGATTGCCGATTGCTGTTTACGCTTACATTGTAATAATTGTAGATGGCACCCCCACCATATTTTTTACTGTTGACCAGAATATAAATCTGGTCGTAAGGCACGTTTGCTGCCAAATCGCAGACACTTTTATCGTCCATTGTCATCAGATACCGCTCACTGTCAAAAGTATAGTACGAAGTATTCAACAGGGTGCTTTTCCAAATATGGCGCGCCGGTATATCGGTTCCCGATTCTTTTGAAGGAGCTAACACGGCCCTGAAATTAAACTTATCACGGTTGTGGGTATAGGGTTCGAAAGTAAAAAAGTCGGTCACAAATTTCCGGCAATCTTCAATAAATTTTCCCATTTCCGATTGGGTATAGCCTTCGGGTAAGATGGCAATATCGACTTTATTGGCCGAATTACCGCTAATCTGCACATCAAACGCAGGATAAACCAAACGCCGGTCTTTTTTTATAAAATAGTTATTCGTATCAACTTCGTAGCTGAATTTTTTAATGAAAACACCCTCCCAATTGCGGCTGTAAAGTTCAATACGCACATTCACTTTGGGATATGGAATAAGTACCGATTCAGAAAATGTCCGGTTGGTTTTTTTTGCTTCGGCAGTAGTTTGCCATTCCCTGAAAAGCGTGGAATAGCCTCTTGAATAGAGCAATGAATCATTTTTCACATTAAAAACCTTCACATAATAATTTCCGTAATTAAACGTATCAACCAGGTTGATTTTCGATCCACCCCAATACGGTTGTTCAATAAGCTCATCGAAGGTGTATAACTCACTACTATCATTTCCGCTATGATAATAGCCCAAACGTAAACCTTTATTTTCAAAATACCGGTTGTATTGCCCATATGCACTCAAACTCAGGACAACCAGCAAAACAGCAACAAAATTCTTCATCTGCCTATTATTTTTTTAAAAAATTCGATGGGACTCGCCATGACAACTATTCCCCGAAGCATGGCTGTTTATCAGGCTCGTTTCATCGTGTTCATATTAAAAGCAAAGGTAATCGAAAACCATTGTTTTTTGGTAAGGTTTTATAAGTTTTACCTTAACGGATTGACATTTTTATGCAATCATGCTTATAAAATCCATTTCCTGTGCGTATTCTGCAACTACGCCCTGTAGGGGTTTTACAGTGGAGAGGGTACTTTTATAAAGGTAGAATAAGGAACCGAAAGGGTCACACAAAAATCAAAGTTCCAACATACTTTCATAGGACGCGCTCAACGCCTTGATTTTACAAGGGTTCACGCCGAAGGTATACACGATA
>CBETNY010000090.1:0-6370 GCA_965537275.1 uncultured bacterium
GACGGCCGGTAAAAAAATCCACGGAACAGGAGCCATCCCCGGGGGGATAAACAAAAATTTGAGTATTGCCGAACGTGATGAGTTGCTGAAAGGACCTGACCCGCTGAATGCAGATAAAATGGTGGAATGGTCGTTGGGTGCCCTCGATTTCTTTAAACATTATCACAAAAACAATCAGGCCATGGTGGATAATTTTGCTGATTTTCCATCCAACCACCTGAGCATTGTACGCAAAGACGGGGCACTTGATATTTACCACGGCGTGTTGCGGGCTGTGGATGCCGAAGGAAAACGAATTCTTGATGATGTGGATTATCAGGATTACAACCATTACATTGAGGAAGAAGTCAGGAATTGGAGTTATATGAAATTTCCCTACCTAAAACATCTTGGTAAGGAAAAAGGCTGGTACCGTGTAGGCCCGCTGGCACGTTTGAACACTTGCGATTTTATCCCCACGCCATTGGCACAAAAGGCTTTTGAAGAATACAAAGCCTATACCCATGGCAAACCCAACAACATGACGTTGCATTATCATTGGGCCCGTTTGATTGAAGTGCTTTATGCCGCCGAATCTATCCGTGAATTACTGCATGATCCTGATCTCCAAAATGAAGATTTGGTGGTAAAAGGCACCAAAGGGCATGAGGGAGTCGGAGTAATTGAAGCACCGCGAGGTACGTTGTTTCATCATTATAAAATAGATGATAACGATCTTATTACCATGGCGAATCTGATTGTTTCGACTACCAACAACAACGAACCCATGAACCGGGCAGTCAATAGCACGGCAAAAGCATTTATGAATGGGCAAAAAGACATCACTGAACCCATGATGAATGCGGTGGAAGTGGCCATCAGGGCCTACGACCCCTGCCTGAGTTGTGCCACCCATGCCCTGGGACAAATGCCGCTGGAAATGACATTGGTTGGTGCGCAAAATCAGATTCTTTCTCATAAAATGAAAAGCTAATGAACAAGTTGCTTTTATATGGTTATGGTAACCCGGGCCGCATGGACGACGGCCTGGGTACCTCTTTTGTGGAAGATTTTCAGCGATGGATTGAACAGGAAGACATAAAAAATATCCATACCGATTCCAATTACCAGCTCAATATTGAAGATGCGGAGAAAATTTCGGCTTATGAACGGGTGATTTTTGTGGATGCTTCAAAAGAACCCATTGAACAGTTTTCTTTTACAAAAGTAGATGCAGCGAAAGCCCGTGTCGAATTTACCATGCATGCCGTTTCGCCGGCCTATGTACTTTATTTGTGCGAGGATTTGTTTCAAAAAAGCCCCGAAACCTATTTGCTTCATATCAAAGGCTATGAATGGGATTTTCAGGAAATCCTGACGCCACAGGCACAGAAAAATAAAAACGCTGCCATGCAATTTTTGAAACAGCAAATCAAACAGTCCGATTTACAACCTTCAAACCGTTAAACAATGAATATCGATTTATCAACATCTTATATGGGATTGAAACTGAAAAATCCCCTGATCATCAGCAGCTCGAGAATTACCGGTAACTTGGAAACCATTAAGCAATGTGAGAGTTATGGTGCATCGGCCATCGTGCTAAAATCTATCTTTGAGGAGCAAATGGTTTTGCAGTCGGAAGCCCGGCTGAAAAACGGCAAAGAAAGTGAAGCTTATTACTGGTTTCCGGAAGCCAAAGAAGTGGTGGTAAACCTTTCCAAAGAAGAACAACTGGAAAAATATATTCGTTTTGTAAAAACGGTAAAAGAAAACACGGAGATCCCGGTTATCTCCAGCATTCATTGTATGAGTGCCGAAGGCTGGCCCAAATTTGCTCACGAAATTGAAGCCGCCGGTGCCGATGCCCTGGAGCTGAATATTTCTATTTTTCCATTCAACAACTCCATGAACAGCTTGCAAATAGAAGATCTGTATGTGGATATTTTGAAAAAAGTAAAAGCTGAGGTGAGCATCCCGGTTTCCATCAAGCTGGGGCATTTCTTTACAAATATTTGTTCCATCGTCTCGCGTCTCGTGGAGAATGGGGTCGATGGCCTGGTACTTTTTAACCGCTTCTTCCGTCCCGATATCGACATTGACAGTTTAAAAGTGGTGGCCGATGAACAATTTTCATCACCCGATGAAGCCAGCCTGCCCCTGCGGTGGATTGCCTTGATGAAAGGAAATCACCTCAATTGCGATTTGGTGGCTTCCACCGGAATTCATTTTTATACGGGAGTGGTTAAGCAGCTGTTGGTGGGGGCACAAGCCGTGCAGCTTTGCAGTACGCTGTATCAAAATGGTATTCCATATATTGCCGAGTTGCTCAAGGGGTTGGAGGAATGGATGCAACAACATCATTTTGAAAAAATTGATGATTTCCGCGGGAAATCACTGGATTACCAAACGGCGGAAGCCAGTTTTGAACGAATTCAGTATATGAAGCGCGATTTTGAACGCGATCACAAATTTTAGAAATGGGTGGAGTGTTTCTCGTGGCCTGGTATTCACTCTCCCGGGCAACTGTCTTTATTCGTAAAATAGGCCAGCTTTTCGAGCTTGCTAATCATATCGTAATGCTCAATATAAATGGAATCTGGTACGTTCAGGTGAACGGAACTGAAATTCAAGATTCCTTTCACCCCCGATTCAATCACCACTTTTGAAATATCTTCGGCATAGGTAGTTGGAACGGCCAACACGCAAAGTTCAATGTTCTCTTTGCGCATAATATTTTTCATACGTGAAATGTTATAGCATTTCACATCTTGAAATTGTACAGCGGGTTCTTCATTCATTCTGAAAGTGGCGGCCACTTTCAGTTTGGTATCCTGATGGTTAAAATAGTCGGCTACGGCACGGCCCAAATCGCCAATTCCCACGAAGGCGACTTTCTGAACGCGGACACAATCGATGGCCTGTCCAATACTTTTGATGAGACTCAGAATGTCATAACCATTGTGGATGTCACCGGTGAATCCAATTAACATCAAATCGCGGCGCACGTGGGCCGGATTGATTTTCAATAAATGTGCCAGCTGGTGCGAGTGGATATTGGGCTTTTTGTCAACCGGATAATTGAGTAAAACGCGACGGTAGAGGCTAAGGCGTTCAACCGTATTGGCAGGTAAATTATTAATCATAACACACTGTTTTTTAATTTATAAGATGGACGTAACTTGTACACGATGCCTACGTTAATTCTTGAAATCCTGTCCCATTTTGCACTGATTTCCGGATTTTCAAAAGCATGGGCAAGGCCATAGTTAAATCCCGGTGTAAACTTAAAAGAAATTCTGGAACTCCAGCGATAAATTATCCCGACACTGATGTTAAACCCAAAATCGTAGGTGTTAAAAACATTCTGAACCGGTCCGTCGGATTGGTTGATATGGTGTCCACTGGTTAAAGTCGAATCGGAAAAATGATTTAAATCGATTGGATCGATATAGTAATCGGAAAAAGCTTTTTTTCTTGCGTTTAAAAACAGCGAAAAATAGATGCCGGCTTGAACAAATACACTGAATTTTCTGCCTTGGCTCATGTAAATAAATTGCAGAGGAATACTCAGGTAATTGGCTGAGTAGGTGTCGTTGTATTTAAAATAACTGTGATACCCTACATACGAAGAGGTGTCACTTTCTATAAGATATGACGATTGATATTGGGCATTGTATCCCCTGGGATCGAAAACCAATCCGGCCGATACACTAATCTGTTTTTTAATTACATACTCGGCACGGAAGGCAATGTTCGGTTTTAATTTTCCCCTGGGGGTATTGATATATCCCGGGTTTTCAATATAAGTAACCTGAGGCCCAATCTCCCAAATTAGGTTTACCCGATCGGCAAAAGTGCTTTGGGCCTGTGTGCCTGTAGATATGAGAAAGAATAAACCTGCAAAAAGAAATGAATATTTCATGTGTGAGTAAATCAGTATGTTATCGATTCAATGTGCCACGTCTTTTGAAAAAGGTTTTGTCTACGTTCTTTGGCCGACTCGATAGTCCTGCCAAAAATCTTGTGTATGTATTTTTTTTATGCGAATGGCTATTTTGTAATCTGATGAGATAACCATCCGGAGTGGTTTATTATTCTTATTGCTAAGACAATTTTCCTCAAAAAAAGAACTACCACGATTGCCAAATCCAAAAGACTCCGACAAAAATAGCACTAAATCCGACAATTCCATTGATTAGTCTGAAGGTGAACTCTTTTTTTGCTTTGGAGGTGTATTTTCCCAGCAAACCCATCAACATGGAAAAAAAGCTCATGGCCACAAGGGTCCCAACGGCAAAACCGACTAAATAAAGTGCCGAACCCCAGGCTGTGGTATAGGCAAGCGTGGGAAGCAACCCGATTAAATGGGAAACGCCGGCCAAACCATGAACGACTCCAATTCCCAAAGCTGCCCGAAGGCTTTGTTTTTGGAAATGGGTGTGCTGATGTTTTTCGAAATGATGGTCGTGACTGTGGGTGTGGATAAAAGCTTCTCCCTGGTCGTTGTGATGAAGGTGTAAATGTTTGTGAGGTGCGGGAAAAATTTTACGATACAACCGGAAAAGGGCCCAAATGCCAATGAGCAATAGCATAATTCCTACAATTTTTTCTCCGTTAGCCGAAATTAGCTCAACGGGAATCAATTCGCGAAAAAAGAAAAATAAAATGCCAATGATCATCATTCCTAACACATGTCCAATGCCCCAGGTCATCCCTATTAGCCAGGGTTTTCTGGGTGCGTTCACAGCCAATGGCCCAACAGCCGCAAGATGATCGGGGCCGGTTAAAACATGGATGCAAGCCGCTACAACCCCAAATAAAAAGGGCATTTGCATGAGTACTGTTTTCATATCTGTTTTTTTGTCAAAACTACAAAGTAATGTTAATAGTTTAACAATGATAATAAAATTCTTTTCATTGTCTCATACGGTTCATTTTGTACTTTTACCCACAAATGAAACATCATTTGAAAATAATCACAAAAGTGCCGAACACCCCATACCGGATTTTTCTTTTGCTGTTTTTCTTAACGGTACACAGCCTGGTGACGGCCCAAGACTGGAACCCGGATGCCGGATATGTAAAACCTTTTGCTGCATTGGTGACCGTTTCTTCAGGGGTTCATCAGGACGCCATTACCGATGGGAATCCGAAAAACTATTGGAGATCCGACAACCTGCTTCCTTATCATTATGTGTCAGCAGTCAGAGAAAACTATTTTAAGAATCTCCGTCACCTTAAAAACAGGACGGCGATGCAAAAGTATGCGGGCGCTTTTGATGGAAATCAGAATACCAAATCGGAAGTACCACAATCTTTTATGAGGTTTGCATTGTCGCATCCAACCGAGTTGAAATTATTAACCCTGAAGGCCGATAACAGTGAGCCGCTTCGGATAGTGGTACACTATTCCGATACTACGAAAGACAGTTTTGTCTATGGTCCGGATCAGAAATTTCAATTACACAACTACCGGCTTAAACAAAAGCAGATAGTTGCCGTTGAATTGAAAAGCAAGACGCCTTTTAACCTTTTCGAGATGGCGGCATTAAAGGGAGCACCTACCGAATTTGTTCAACTCGATTTTGGCCGGGTACAAAAAATAGGATGGATTGCCAGCCGGCATCTGAACTCCAAATCTGTGCAGAAGATTCGGATTTATACCAGCCTCGATGGAAATCAATGGCAGTTTCTTTTAAATCTCAATCCGCAAGCCATCCCATATCTGCAAATCCCGTTAAAAAAGGAGATTGATGCACGATTCGTAAAAATTGTATTTACCCTTAATCTAAAGGACTATCAAAAAGCGAATTTATGGGAATTTGCAGTTTATGATCGATACGGACCCTATGGAAAACCGCCCAAGGCAAAAGTTTCTAAAAATGACTTCGAACATGCCTTTGGCATTAACACCATTTGGGGATGGGGCTACAGCGTGTATTCCGATCGTTTAAAACCCGGAACCGGCCCGGATAAATTCCGTTCGTTGGCCAGCAGGGTAAGAACGTATCATCGACTTGATTGGGATATTAAAAGTCCCGGTGAATTGCCCGATTACACGGCAATGGCGAAGGGAAAGGGAACGCCTGCCAACGATTGGTTAAATTGGGATAGAGAATATAAATATTGGAAGTCGTTTGGTTACCATATCGATGCCAGCATCCTGTTCAAAGAAAACAATTTTCCCGACACTTTATGGCAACGGCCCTATGATGAGGCCTTTGCTTTTGGTAAGTTGTTTGGTGCGCATTTCGGGAAAAACGGGAATCCTCTGATTGACCGGGTGGAGATTGGAAATGAACCCTGGAGTTATAAGAAGTCTGTATACCGGCAGTTGCTGGCGGGGATGAGTTTGGGTATCCACAGCGTATCCGATATGAAAATTTTC
>CBETNY010000091.1:0-6323 GCA_965537275.1 uncultured bacterium
TGGTTTTGTTTCGGTTTGGAGAAATTGGAGTGATAAAGTATTTTTATTTTGTCGTAGTTTATTTTTGCTCTTAATAATGTATTAACATATCATCAAAAATACACGAACTTATTAATTTAAAATTTTTTTTATATCTTTGGACGTTGCTAAATGGTTACGGAAGTATGCTTTTTTTAAAGGCTACAATAATTCATCTAAAAGATTGTTATGGATAAGCTACTTGTGCCAAACGTTTCTGTCGACTCGGTTATTTTCGGTTTCGATTCGGTTCAATTAAATGTATTGTTGGTGGGCAGGAGCGTGGTCCACAATGGTGTGAAGTACCACGACTGGAAGTTTCCCGGAGACTTGATTCGAAAAGATGAGGATTTGGATACGGCTGCAAAAAGGATTTTGCAAGAGTTAACAGGGCTTCAGAATGTATACATGAAACAATTGAAGGCTTTTGGCTCACTTGACCGGCTGAAGCATCACCCTCAGGATATGGCTTGGCTTAGGGCTATTGACCATCCGGAAGAACGGGTGATTACCATTCCGTATTATTCGCTTCTCAATTTGAGTAAAAATACGGAAGCGGCTACCATGCTTAATCCCAATGCCCGGTGGTTTCCGGTTAACCAAATCAGCAAATTGCCAATAGCTTTTGACCATACCGAAATACTGGATTTTGCTTTGGAAAGGCTGCGTAATGAATTGCGTACAAAACCTTTGGCTTTTGAATTGCTTCCTGTAAAATTTTCTCTGGGACAGCTGCAGAAAATTTATGAGGTAGTGCTTGGGAAAAGCCTAGACAAAAGAAACTTCCGGAAGAAGATTGCCAACCTGAATTACCTTGTGCCGCTCAATGAATATGAAACGGGTGTTTCGCATCGGCCGGCCAAACTGTTTATGTTTAGCCGCGATATTTACCAGAAAACGAAGACTGAGAATTTTGATTTTACCCTTTAATCCGGACTTGATTTTTTAAAGTCTGATGATTTGCGCTTCGTAAGGTCGCAGTGAAAATGATTGCATTGCTTTCGATTCGGGTAAAACGGAATAATTGTCGATGAGCAGGGTTGAGGTACTTAAATCAAACGAAAGATTTGCCCTTGCAGGCTGGTCAGTGAAATTAAGCAATACCAGAATTTTATTTTTCTCATCCGATCTGAGGTAGGCGTAAATATTTTGATTGTCGGCATCGAGCAAGGTGTAGTCCCCGTAAACCAGTGTTTTCAGACGTTTCCGGAGTTGCACCATTTTTCTAAAATAATTTAATACCGAGTGGGGGTCGTTTTCCTGAGCCGCTGCATGAATTTGCCGATGGTTGGGATTTACCTTTATCCATGGAGTGCCGTTAGTAAATCCTGCATTGGGGGATGCGTCCCACTGGAAAGGGGTACGTCCGTTATCGCGACCGACCTTTTTTTCGTTCAATAGAAACTGTTTCAAATCGCCGCCGGTTTCCTTAAGGTGTTGGTAGCGCACAATGGTTTCGATGTCGCGATAATCTTCGATGTTGTCGAATCGAATGTTAGACATGCCCAGCTCATCACCAAAATAGTAAAAAGGCGTTGCCCGCATACTCAACAGAAAAGTGGTAAGCATTTTAGAGGAGCGTTCTCTGAATTCTGGTGAATCGTTCCCCCATCGGGAAACCATTCTGGGTTGGTCGTGATTTCCCAAATAAATGGTTCCCCATCCTTTTTTTTGATAGACTTCATCCCAACGCGAATAAACCGATTTAAAATCGGTAAGTTTCACTCCTTCCGGATCTACTTGTTTGTAGCTTCCGCTAAGATAACCCAAATCCATGCCCTCGAAATGGTACAGCAGGTTGAGTTCTTTTCGGTCTTCATCCACATATTTCAATGCATCGGTAATTTTTACTCCGGCGCCTTCTGCCACTGTCAAAACATCGTAATGACTCAGGACTTCACGATTCATCTCTTTGAGGTATTGGTGGAGATGGGGCCCTTGTGCGTAGTAAGCTACAAAATCGCCATGATATTTTGCGGGGAGTTCCGGAAAGCGGGTGTCTTTCGATATAAAAGGAATAACATCCATACGGAAGCCGTCGACTCCTTTATCAAACCAAAAGCGGATTATTTTATAAATTTCCTGACGCACTTTGGGGTTCTCCCAGTTCAAATCGGGCTGTGAAGAAGCAAAATAATGCAGATAATAGGCGTCGGTTTGTGCATCGTATTGCCAGGCATTGCTGTTTACATCAAAAAAACTAAAACGTTTGGACGGCTCACCTTTTTCGGCGGGCCACCAATGGTAATAGTTTCGGTAAGGGTTGTTTCGCGAACTTCTCGACTGCTTAAACCATTCGTGTTCGCTGCTGGAATGATTGGCCACCAAATCGAGAACCAGTTTGAGTCCTCTTTTGTGCATTTCGTTCAGCAGGGTATCAAAATCTGCCATGGTGCCAAAATCCTCCATAATTTTGGTGTAGTCACTCACATCATAGCCATTGTCATGGTTGGGTGATTCGAAAATGGGGTTAAGCCAAACAACATCAATGCCCAGGCTTTCTATATAATCGAGTTTGGAAATGATTCCGGGCAAATCGCCGATACCATCCCCGTTGCTATCCATAAAACTGCGTGGATAAATCTGATAGACAATAGCTTCTTTCCACCAGGCTGTTTTGGGTGAATGGGGAGTGGTTGTTGGCATCCTTTATTTTTTAATCGTTATAAACTTTTTCATCGGAGAGGCCTGCATTGAGGGCGTCTTCTTCTGTGTCGCGGCTTTCCAGCTTTTTGGACAGGAAATCTTTGAAAAACTCATGTTGTATCACCAAATCCATAATTTCGTTGGTGCCTGTCCAGATGGTGATCAGCCTGACATCGCGGAGCATTTTTTCGATGGGATAGACATCGGTATAGCCAATTCCACCCATCATTTGCATGGCGTGATTGACTACTTCCCAGGCTGTTTCGGTAGAGAATTTTTTGGCTTCGGAAACCAATCTGCGTATTTTCCCTGCCGGTGCATCCGAATCAGCCATTTTAGCAGCCATGAAGTTGAGGGCACGGGCGGCATCCAGTAAGGTGATACTTTGTGAAACTTTGGTATTGACGGCTTCAAATTCGCGGATGAGGTGGCCAAAAGCTTTGCGGCGGTTGGTGTAGCGTGCAGCTACTTCAAAAGCGCCGCGTGCCATGCCGATGGCTCCACCTGCCGAGGTCATGCGTTCGGGAACCATCATTTGATGAAAAACGCGGGTTCCGTTGCCAATGCCTGCTTCACCGCCCAATACATTTTTCAGTGGGACAGCAGCGTTTTTAAATACCAGTCGCCCGGTTCCTCCGCCACGGGTTCCCATAAGTCCGTAAACATGTTCCACTTCTACGCCGGGGCCGCGTTCCACCAAAAAGGCGGTCATGGCTTTTTTCGGATTGTCAATACCTTCTACAATGGCATACACCAGAATTACATCAGCACCTTCGGCTCCTACCACAAAACGTTTCTGCCCGTTGAGGTAAAACACATCGCCTTTACGTGTAGCTTTGGTGGTGGCAGCAAAAAAGTCGGAGCCGCCACGGGGTTCGGTCAATCCTTCGGCTACTCCGATTTCGCCTTTCAACATGGGTTTCAGGAAACGTTCTTTTTGTTCTTCGGTGCCAAACACATGAATGGCTTCCCCAACAATGGAAAACAGTGAATACAAACATCCGAGCGAAGTCCCCAGCACACCTACTTCTTCGAGGGCGACCATTTCGCTGGTCCAGGGCATGGCCGATCCGCCCCATTTTTTATCAAAACGTAATCCCAGCAGGTTTCTTTTCCCCGCTTCGCGGATAAATTCCATGGGATATCGCACTTTGTCGGCATCCATATCCAACAAAAGTTGACGTGGAACCCATTTTACAAAATCCTGTACCTTTTCTTTCAGCAGCTTTTCTTCTGCTGACATTAAAACATTCATTGACATAAGGTTATTTTTATGTTTAAACAAAAATAACAATAAAAATGGCAATACATTTCTTCTGCGGTTAGAATTGTTGGGCCTTTTGCCGGTTTTTGTCCACCTTGTCGATGATTGATTTAATGACAGATGAATGAGGCAGCGCTGATGTTTCAATGAACCGGTTCAGGCGTTGGGTATTGTCAAACCCAAGGTCAACCGATTTTTTAAGCCAGGCGATAATATCTTTTTCCGGGGCCCCCAACATGGCTTTTTGCTTTGCCATCATAAAATAGACTTCCGGGTTTTGGGGATCCACTTTGCGGTAAATCCATAAAAATTTTGTGGCTCCCTTTGGGTTTCCCTGTTTCAGGTTGGCATCGGTATATAAATAGGACATCAGGCTAAGATAGTTAAGCAGGCGGCGGTTCATCAGCTGTTCTTCTTTGGTACTTGCCGAAAGGCTGGCTTTATAGAGCTGTGAAGTTTCTTTTTTCCACCAGGCAAGGTCCTTTTTTCCCATGGCAGTGGCCAGTTGCTGTTGTGTTTTTTGTTCACGAAGCAGCAGGTTTTCAAAAGCGGCCTTTTGCTTTTTGTACAACGGACGTTTACGGAGAATTTCCATTTCTTTCAGGTAAGTCTTTACAGGAGCCAGTCCATTCAGAAAAGCAACCAGTTTTTTATCGGCTTTGTATCGGGCAAAGGGATGTCGGGTGGCATTTGTTTTCTGCCGCTCTTTTTCCAAATTCATTTTCAGGGTATCGATAAGCTTGTGGTTGACCGGACAAAGTTTGCGACGCATGGCATCGGTTTCCATAAATAAAAATGCACGGGTCATGGCATTTTCAGGTGGCCATTCATGCTTACCGTCAAATTCGATAAGTTGGTGGGTTTGATGGCTTGCTGTCATTTTGCTTTCCAGGGCAAGCATTTCGACATAATTAAAATCTTTGTTTCCAACCAAATCGGCCACGGGATAATTGGTTCTTCCTGTCTGAAAGGTTGGAGGGTTGCCGGCAGCACACCCGATAACGCCGGCAATACCTTTATTATAAAGGCCAATTCCGGCAGCAATGCGTGCGCCTCCCGAAAATCCTGCGGTATAAATTCGGTTTGTGTCGATGGGAAAGCGTTGTTCCACATCCGCCATAAAGGCATAAATAATGGCATTCCGCCGGTTTCCGGATTGCCCGTTTTGTGAATCGTTTGAAGCTACCAAAAGGTATCCCAAACGATCGGCAATTTTTCGATATTTGTTAACCGGAAGCCACCCCCGGGCATGGGCATCGAAAAAAAAGATGACCGGCAGAGGTTGGCCTGCTTTTACCCCATGGGGCATATAAAGGGCATACGAATATTCGGGATGGCTGATGCATTTTACCTGGTTGTAAACTTTTCCCTTACTAAACGATTGTTCGCTTGATGGTGCTTTGATCGGCTGTTTTTCCGATTTCTGCCGGGCAGCCTGGTGGCAGCTGCTACTCAGTACAAACAAAAAGATGAGTACAGCGATGCCCGGGATGGTTTTTGTTGAGTAAAATGGTCGCATGTTTTGAATTTTTTATGCGAAATTAGTTTTTTCGTGTGGAAAACAATATTTTTATCTTTGCAAAAAGAAAAGATTTTGACAAGAAAAAAACCGCACCTTTCTTTCTCCAAGATGATGAATCGTACTGCAAAAAAAACAGGGGTGATTTTACTGTTGGCCTTAATGATGAATTCGTGTGGAATATATTCTTTTACAGGAGCCTCCATTCCTGCGGGAGCCAAAACGGTTTCGGTTCAATATTTCCCCAACAATGCTTCGTTGGTCGAGCCCACCTTGAGTCAGGTTTTTACAGATGCTTTACGCGATAAATTTACTTCGCAAACCTCACTGCGAATGGTGGATAAAAATGGGGACCTGGCCCTGGAAGGGGAAGTTGTGGATTATAAAACCACGCCGGTGGCGATACAGGCCGACCAGACTTCGGCCCTCAACCGGTTAACGGTGGTGGTAAATGTTCGTTTTACCAATAAACTTGAACCTGATAAAGATTTTGAAACCCGTTTTACCCAATTTATCGATTATCCCTCTACCGAAAGTTTGGATGCGGTAAAAGATGATTTGATTAAACAACTTGTTGACGATTTGACCGATAATATTTTTAATAAAGCAGTGGTAAACTGGTAATCAATTATTTCCCTAAATTCGCACCATGAATAAGGAACAATTTACCGAATATATGCAGCATCCTGATCGTCTAAAGGAAGCCGGTCTTTCCGATTTGATGAATTTGGTGAAAGATTTTCCTTACTGCCAATCGGCACGCATCCTGCTGACCATGAAGCTGTATGTAGATAAGAATGTTCTTTATGATGCCGAGCTTAAAACCACCGCCATTTATGCAGGAAGCCGTAATATATTAAAAAAGCATATTGACCG
>CBETNY010000092.1:0-6286 GCA_965537275.1 uncultured bacterium
AATGGCTTCCATGACGGCGGCCAGGTCAGCGTCTTTCTTTGTATTTTTCTCAAGCTGATGTTGCCATGTTTTCACATTTTTTGTGGCGCTTTCATGGTTTTCACGGAAAAAGCGGTACACTTCTTCCGGGACATAGAACTTTTTGTCAGCAGGGAGTCCCATCTTTTCTTTTGTGGCGGCAATTTCCTCTTCTGCCAAGGGAGCGCCGTGTGTGTGGTAATCACCTTCCACATGGGCGGCCTCTTTTGCCATCACCGTTTTTCCGATGATGATGGTTGGTTTTTTTCGATCTTCCCTAGCTTCTTCAATGGCCAGGCTAATTTGAAGATGATTGTGTCCATCGATTTCAATCACCTGCCATCCAAGGCCTTTGAATACCATGGCTATGTCGGTACTGTCGGCCCGATTGGTGTTGCCCGATATCTGCGCATTGTTTTTATCATAAAATAAAATCAGTTTGCCCAATCCAAGGTGCGCGGCAGTGGCTGCAGCGCCAAGGGCTACCGGCTCTTGAAGGTCTCCGTCACCTGCCAGTGCGTAGGTGTAATGATCGATGATGTTATTCCCCAAACGGGCTGCCAGGCCTGCTTCGGCAATGGCCATTCCCACTGCCATTCCCACTCCCTGACCCAACGGTCCCGTGGTGGCATCTACTCCCGGGGTGAGTCCGTATTCGGGGTGGCCGGGGGTAATGCTTCCCAATTGTCTGAATTGTTTGAGTGCTTCCATAGGAATTCTCCCCTGAAGGTGAAGCAGGGCATACAACAACATGCTTTCGTGTCCGGCTGACAATACAAAACGGTCGCGGTTAATCCAATTGGCATTTTCAGGATCGGTTTTTAGAAAATATTTGAATAATACGTAGGCCATATCGGTTGACGACATGGCTCCTCCGGGGTGTCCTGAGTTGGCTTGGCGTGTTCCGTCCATGATAAGACTTCGAATAACTGCTGTTGTTTTTTTGTCCAGTTCGGGGTTTAAATTCATGATCGATAACGTTTTAGATGAAATGTCTGTTATGATTTTAATGTTTTCAAAAGTACGGCTTTTTCAGTAAAACGAAAGGGGTTGTTTCAAAAACATACTTTTTTAATGGGAAGGGAATAATTTGTATTTTTGAATCAATTGCAAACAGGAACTGATGGAAACAAAACGAATACTGGTAACCGGCGCCACCGATGGTATTGGCAAACAGACAGCCCTCGAACTGGCTCAGATGGGCCATGAGGTGTTGATTCATGGGCGTTCCATGGAAAAGAGTTCGGCGGTTTGCCGTGAAATAGAACAGGCAACGGGAAATCAGCGGGTTCATGCGGTAGCTGCTGATTTAACTGATTTTTCCGAAATAGACCGGTTGGTCGTTTCTTTGGAAAAAGAATTTACCCGGTTGGATGTGCTGGTGAACAATGCCGGTGTTTTTGAAAATGAGCAGGTGATTTTACCCAACGGTTTTGAACGAACTTTTATGGTAAATTATTTGGCTCCCTTTGCATTAACCTTGCATTTGATGGAAGTCTTAAAAGCCTCACCCTCTCCGAGAATTGTTAACGTGAGCTCCATGGCTCAATCGCCAAGCATTGATTTTGATAACCTGAACGGAGAAAAATTTTTCGATCCCTATCAAGCTTATGCCGTTTCGAAACTGGAGAACGTTTTGTTTACTTATAAACTGGATCGTTTACTGGAGGGGAATGCCCCAACGGTAAATTGTTTACATCCGGGTGTGGTGAGCACCAAACTGTTGCATGCCGGATGGGGAGTGGGTGGAAGCAGTTTGCATCAAGGGGCGCAAACCTCTGTTTATGCTGCAGTTGCACCCGAAATGGATGGGGTGAGTGGAAAATACCTGGTGAATAAACAAATCAGTCGTTCTACCGCTATTTCATATGACCAAAGAGTACAAAACCGGTTGTGGGAAATTACCATTCGTTTAATCGGTGATCACTATAAAGGTAAAATAATCCCCGGGTAGAAAGCCCGGAAAAGGGAACACCGAATGGTGCCTGTCCTATTCTTCACTTAAATGAAAACACAAACAGCTATGAAGAACCATTTATTTTTAATCGTTACCTCCTTTGTAATTTATCTTTTGTTTTCCGTTTCGGTTTGCACGGCGCAAAATCCGGATAAGTCGTTGATGGTCCAGATTAAAACCAAACAGGGAGATATTTTAGTGGGAAAAATTCTTAAACAAGATGCCTCAGAAGTAGTTATTTCGACAAAAGAGCTTGGAACTATTCATATCTCGCAGGCGAATATCAAGCGTATCATGTCGATGAAGGAGGTGAAAAAAAGACAATATTCGCTTTGGGGAAGTAACATTCAATCGACCCGATACCTTTTTGCTCCCAATGGCTACGGTTTGGAAAAAAATCAAGGGTATTATCAAAATGTAGGGGTTTTAATCAATTCATTTGCAGTGGGATTGGGAAAAGGGGTTTCGATTGGCGGTGGATTTGTTCCGATGTTTTTATTGGGGGGCGGTCCAACGCCCGCATGGATTACAACCAAAGTATCCATGCCGGTAGTGAAAAATAAATTTGATTTGGGTGTCGGTGCTTTGATGGGAACCGTGCTTGGAAACCAGGAATCAGGGTTCGGAATGGTTTACGGTATTTCTACGTTTGGAACAAAAGATAAAAACATCAGTGTGGGAATCGGGTATGGCTACGCAGGAGGCCACTGGGCGCTAGCCCCCTCGGTTAACCTCAGTGCTATGTTGCGAACCGGTGCGCGATCGTATTTAATTACAGAAAATTACATTGTAGTAGTCGATGGCAATGTTTTCGCTATTTTATCTGCCGGTGGAAGATGGATGATTAAAAATGTGGGGCTTGACTTCGGCTTGTTCATGCCTATTATGAGTGACCAGGATACATTTCTTGGCATTCCCTGGCTGGGAATCACTATTCCCTTTGGCGAGTTGCCCATCATGAATCCCAAAAGAAATTAAAATGACCATTTTAGTTTAAGGTAAAGCATCTTGCCGTAATTTCCATATTCGCTGGTCTTAGATCCGAGAAAAAGTTGTGCCATAACAAAGAACTGTAGATTGTCAGTCAGGCTTAGGTCAACCGATGGCCCCATAAATGCCGAATGGTCGTTGGGGTTGAAAATGGTTGATAAATCGGCCTTGATGAGTGGCGTGATGGGATAGGAAACTTCCGTAAAAAAATTGATGCGTGACAAGGTGAGTGTTTTCGGGCTTAAATTGTCCATAAACAAGAAGTTGGTTCTCCCTGCATTCCCGGTGGTGCCTTTGCTGTTGTACAAAAACGAGGTATTTATAAAAAGGCCACAGTTTAGGGTGTAATTGATTCCCACCGAGGTGACCCATTGTCCTGTTGAATCGCTAAAATGATGGGCATTTCTGAAATAACTGGTTTCACCGGTAAAACCGGCACCCCCAATTTGTCCCGACCAGCCCAAGCCGGCAACAAAGTCTTTGTTCATGATGCCTCCCAGCAATTGAAAATCGTAATTAGCCAGGTTGAATTTATAGAGTAGTGCAGCGGTAAGCTCTTTGTCGCGATTGAGTTTAAAGGCCAGTTGAACCGATGAAAGGTCGCCGGTAAAATATTGCAAAAGCAGGGCATCGCTTCCCGGGCGTTCCACATAATCGAAATCGAAATAGTTGTAGGTATTGAAAATGTCATTGGGATTCCAAACCATATTCATTCCCCAGTTTATTCGTTGTCGCCCCAGGGTGATTTCCAACTTGTCAAGGGTCCATTTTGCAAATAGCCGGTCGGTATTCGAAAGTAAAACATAGGAGGTGTCCTCTTTTAAAGTAAACGTCAAATCCATCAAGCCGGCATCACTGGCAAGCATATTGTGATAAAAGGGATAGAATTGGGCCATTAACGAACCGAAAATGAAATTGTTCCGGATGCCGGCATGCAAACTGAATGAATTGCTTGGTTGCCATTGCAGATTGAGACGGGTGTAAAATCCGGATTGTTCACTCCAGATGCCCCGTCCGCTTGGCGCCCAGGTGGTATTTGAGTATTCCAGAAATCCTGAAGCGGTAACTGAGCTGGCTTCCTGTCCGATTAACACAGATGAGCAAAAAACAAATGACAGTATAAATAGTAGTCTTTTCATTTACTGGTAGTTTCGGGAAATTATTTTAACCTTACTTGTCCGGATTAGCGGTCAAATGTCTCGTCATTTACCACCTTCCCATCATCAATGGTTACAATTCGCCGTGCTTTATCCATTACTCTTTGGTCGTGCGTGGCAAAAATAAAAGTGGTATTATATTTTTTGTTCATTTGCGCCATGATGTCAAGGAGTTCGGTGGTCGATTTTGAGTCGAGGTTGGCGGTAGGTTCATCAGCAATGACAAACTTGGGCTGTGATGCCAGGGCACGCGCGACCGCCACACGTTGTTGCTGACCTCCTGAAAGCTGTCCGGGTTTGTGGTTCATCTTATCGGCAAGTCCAACTGCTTCGAGGAGTTCCCTGGTCTTTTTATCCCGTTCTGCTTTTGGTCGTTTTTGTAGCACCATGATGAATTCGGTATTTTCTTTGGCCGTTAATACCGGAATTAAGTTATAAGCCTGGAAAACAAACCCAATGTTGTGCAACCGAAAATCGATGAGCTGGCCGGAGGAGAAATCTTTAATGTTGGTACCGTTGATGATAATATCTCCTTTTGTGGGCACGTCAAGGCCGCTAATGATGTTCAACAGGGTGGTTTTTCCTGAACCCGAAGGCCCTACGATGGCTGTAAATTCACCCTTTTCGATTTGTAAATCAATCCCGTTGAGGGCATTGACAGGGACTTTGGTTTCCTGATACACTTTATGAATGTTTTTTGCTTCTATAATCCACATATTTTTGGTTTTTAACGGTTCAAAGTTTATAATTGATTATCGCGTATTGCATTGGCAGGCTGAAGTTTTAGCGCTTTACGGGCCGGCGATATGGCCGAAATAATTGCCACAAAAATGACCATGAAAATGGTGGTGAGGTAAAAGTCGGTATCTACCCTGAAATGGACAATGGCTGAATAGCCAATCGAGTTCATCCCTTTTCCCATGGCGCTTAAATCGAATCCGGTAACGGCATAATGGTGGACAATGAGTAAACTCACCACAACGCCAAAAACGGCTCCGGCCAACGAAAGAAAAAGGGTCTCCAGCATGATGAGGCTAAAAGTTTTTTTCTTGTTCAGCCCTAAAGCCATCAACATCCCGAATTCGCGTGTTCGCTCCATGATGGCCATTATCATGGTGTTGACAATGCCAAAAGCCAAGGCCACTAAAATCACCATCATAAAGATGTACGAAAACATATTCATCATCTCAATCATCGATTGAAGTAAAGGGTCAATTTGTTTCCAGCTTTGGACAATAATTTGTTTTTGCATTACCTGCGTGCTGAAATCCTTTTTGATTTGCCGGATTACTTTGTCTGTGGCGGCGTTGTTTTTTAAGCGGATGGCTACCTCGTGAATTCGTTGGGGATGGACATTCAATACCGCTGCCAAATCTTTTCTGCGGACAAAAACCGAAGAGCCATCAAACAAATCGTTGGCTGTTTTATAAATCCCCACAATTTTGAATGCTCCACTGGTGATGGTCCCCGATGTGTCCGAAAGGGTGATAATGATTCGGTCGCCTATTAACAGGTTAAGTTTGTTGGCCAGTTTTTTTCCAATGACCGCCGGCAACCTTTGTTGATTGTTCAGGTAGCTGCCCTCAATCACGTGTTGATAAATATCGCTAACCCGGAGTTCGTCTTTAGGGATAACTCCATAAGCCATGATGCCGGCCCCGGCGCTTGCCGAAGAAGCCATGGCCTGGCAATCGAGCCGGCCACTTACCCCCTTGACTTCAGGATATTTCTTTAGCTTTTCCACCCAGTTTATTTGAGCGGGTAGCATGTATTGAATTTCGTGGTTCAACAGAAAGCGTGGGGCATGAATCTGAATGTTGGATATTTCGTTGGCTATCGCCGAATTGATACGCTGGTCGGCCATGCCGGTCATTAAACCATTGGATATCACACCACCAATAATGCCGATGGCAATGGCTGTAATGATGACCGCACTACGTAATTTATTCCGCCATAAGTTTTTCCATGCTAATGCTGCTAACATAATTTTGAGTTTAGTGCCTGAAGGCATTTAATACATTAAAACGTGATAAATAAATCATGGGATATAAAGCCGATAGCATTGATAATCCAAAAATAATAAGGGTTTGGAAAATAAAAATATGGGGCTTAATGCTAAATGGCAAAATGGGATCGATGTTGAACTGGACATACATTTTCGCCA
>CBETNY010000093.1:0-6270 GCA_965537275.1 uncultured bacterium
GTGCAGATCATAACCATAAATCTGACAGGCATGTGCATTGTAATAACGTGCCAAGGCACTCATTCCAATACCACCGATACCTAAAAAATATATTATTTTTCTCTCGTTTTTCACTGCTTTTGAATTAATTTAATCACCTCATCCACAATTTTTTTAGTCGCATTGCCATGGGCAAACAGGGCCATCTGTTTTACCATTGCATTACATTTTTCTTCCGATTTTATCAGCCCGTTTACTGCATCAAAAAGCTTTTGACCGGCTTCACTCTCTTTTACCAACAAGGCGGCTCCCTTATCTACCAAGGCCCTTGCATTATGGGTCTGATGATCTTCGGCAGCCGAAGGCAAAGGAATAAAAATGGCCGGTTTTTTTACCTGGACTATTTCGGCAATAGCAATGGCTCCGGCCCTTGAAACCACCACATCGGCTGCAGCATAGGCCATATCCATCCGCTGGATAAAATCAAGCACTTGCACCCCGCTTCGATGTTTTACGTTTAGCACCGCTTGTCGGGCAAAGTCAAACGAAGGCTTTCCGGTTTGCCAAATTATTTGAATTCCCAGGACCAGCAGTCTCTCCAAATTTGCTGCCACCGCTTCGTTAATTCGTTTGGCACCCTGACTCCCGCCAATGATCAGCAGTGTTTTCTTATCCTTATGCAAATCAAAAAACTGCCTCCCTTGTTCAGCCGTTACAGCCAAATCCAGAATATTTTTTCTGACAGGACTTCCGGTGAGCACAATTTTTTCTTTTGGGAAATACTTTTCCATTCCCCGGTAAGCCGTACAAATTCGATCGACAGATCGACCCAACCATTTATTGGTAATCCCCGGATAGGAATTTTGTTCCAGAATAAGGGTGGGAATTTTTTTTGAAGCGGCAACTTTCAACAGCGGGGCGCTGGCATAGCCACCGGTTCCAATGGCTACTTGTGGTTTAAACGACCTCACAATACGATGTGCCTGCACCAGACTCACCACCAATTTTAACGGGAACAGCAGGTTTTTCAGGGTAAGCCGTCTTTGGAATCCACTAATCCACAAGCCTTTGATTGGATATCCTGCCAAAGGTACTTTTTCCATTTCCATACGGCCCTTTGCACCCACAAATAAAATATCCACCGATTCCAATTCGTCTTTTAAACCATTGGCAATGGCGATGGCAGGAAAGATGTGGCCACCCGTACCTCCTCCACTCACTAATATTTTAACTTTATCAGTCATTTTCATTTTCAATTTCCAACCATTCATTTTCTTCCACATCGCGGCTCACGCTCAGCAAAATACCAATCGATAAACTGGTAAACCATATGGACGTTCCTCCCATACTAACCATGGGAAGAGGTTGTCCGGTTACCGGCAACAAATTAACAGATACGGCCATATTAATCATGGCTTGAAACACCAGACTAAAACTCAGTCCGATGGCTAAAAAGGCGCCAAAATTACGCGGAACTTTGGTAACAATCCGGATGGCCCGGTACAATAAAATTAAATAGAGTAAAATCAGGAAAACACCTCCCACCAATCCGTATTCTTCCACAATAATGGCATAAATAAAATCGGAATAGGGATGCGGCAGGAAATTACGCTGTGTACTTTTACCGGGTAGTTTACCGAAAAGCCCTCCCGAAGCGATGGCAATTTTGGCTTGTTCCACCTGATAAGTATCTGCTTTATGTTTCCCATTCAATCCGTCTACAAAATCGTGCACACGGGCTTCCCAGGTGGGCAACCGCCATTGTTTTCCTTCGGGCATCATTTTTAAGATGCCGTATAAAAAGCCGATGGCCAGTATGGTTAACCCTAAAACGGAAAGTAAATAACTTATTTTCACCCTTCCGATAAAAAGCAGGACAAAACTGGTGGTAAATAATAAAGCGGCGGTAGAAAAATTAGCCGGCAGAATTAATCCACACACCAAAATGATGGGAAACATTAGAAACAGGAAAAACTTTCGGAAATCCTTAATCTCTTCCTGTCTTTTTGTGAGTTGCCGCGCCAAATAGATAATGAGCGTGATTTTTGCCAGATCAGATGTCTCAAAACTTAAATTAAACGGTAACGGCAACGAACGGCGCGCTTCGTTTAAATTAAGTCCGTAGAAAAGCGTCAAAAGCAACAAAGGAACCGCAATATAAAAAAGCACCTGAAAAATACGGGAATAGTAGGTGTATTTGAGCTTATGGGCTAAAAACATGATAACCAATCCGAAAAACAGTATCACACCATGCTTAATCATGTAATGAGCCGTATTTCCGCCCTGGTATTTATAAGCCAACGTACCGGTTGAACTATAAACAGCCAGAAACGACAGAAGCGCCAAAAAGAACACGACACCCCAAATCACTTTATCTCCTCGTATTTTACCGATGAACTTTTTCATTCAAAGTTTCTCCTATAATTCGTTTACTGCCTTTTTGAACTGATTGCCACGATCTTCATAATTTTCGAACAAATCAAAACTGGCACAGGCAGGTGAAAGCAGCACCGCATCTCCTTTTTCAGCAAGATAATAGGCGTTTCCCACCGCTTCATATGCCGATTCGGTATCGACAATTTTCTCTACCAATCCATCAAATGCCTCGTGAATTCTCCGGTTATCAAGACCCAAACAAACAATGGCTTTTACTTTTTCTTTCACCAAAGGTTTTAACAACTCATAGTCATTGCCTTTGTCTACGCCTCCGACAATCCAGATGGTCGGTTTATCCATGTATTCCAAGGCATACCAGGTTGAATTGACATTGGTGGCTTTGGAATCGTTAATAAAGCTGACGCCATGAATACTTGCCACAAATTCGAGGCGATGCGCAATATTTTGAAAATCGGAAAGGCTCTGTTTAATGCTTTCTTTTCTAATTTCCATCAAATGAGCAGCCACGCCTGCTGCCATTGAATTGCGCGTGTTGTGTTTTCCCTGTAAAGCTAATTGTTCCAGTGTCATATCAAATTGATTTTTTTTATTTCTAAAAATTATTTTTCCGTCTTGTAAAAATGCTGAAGGTCCATTCGTCACGGGATGATCCCCAAAAGGGACTGCCACAGCATTAATTTTTCTGTTTTTCAACTCCTTTTTAATTACCGGATCATCGGCCCAGTAAATGAAATAGTCGTCGTGTTTTTGATTTTGAATAATTCGGAATTTCGAATCCACATACTGTTGAAAATCGTTTCCGTAACGATTTAGATGGTCGGGTGTAATATTCAGCAGCATCGCGATATCTGCCCTGAAATCGAACATCCCGTCCAACTGGAAACTACTGATTTCCAATACGTAGATATCAAAATTGTTTTCGGCCACCTGCCAGGCAAAGCTTTTACCCACGTTGCCGGCCAAGCCCACATTTAAGCCCGCCTGCTTCAGAATATGATAAGTCAGCAAAGTGGTAGTGGTCTTCCCATTGCTACCGGTAATACAGATTTTCATTGCTGAAGTATATCGTGCAGCAAATTCGATCTCTGAGATAACCGGAATACCTTTTTTCCTCACCTGTTGAATGATGGGTGCATCATCAGGAATACCGGGACTTTTCACCACTTCCGAAGCCGAAAGCACCTTTGACGTTTGGTGTCCGTTTTCTTCAAAATCTATTTCAAACTGTTTAAGAACGCGTCTATATTTATCTTGTATTTTTCCATAATCCGAAACAAAAACATCCAGTCCCTGTTCACGAGCCAGCCTTGCGGCACCCACACCGCTTTCGCCACCTCCCAACACCACGACTAAATTGTTTTGTTTCATCATTTAACATCTATTTATCTGATTTTTAATGTAATAATAGTCATTACCGCCAAGGCAATTCCCACAATAAAAAAGCGTAATACAATTTTTGGTTCGGGATAACCCATCTTTTGAAAATGATGGTGCAGGGGTGACATTTTAAAAATGCGTCTCCCTTCACCATATTTTTTACGGGTATATTTAAAATAACTCACTTGCATGATTACCGAAATACTTTCAGCCAGAAAAATTCCACAAAGAATGGGGATGAGCAGTTCTTTACGGATAATGATGGCAAACACGGCGATGATGCCCCCGATGGCCAAACTGCCCGTATCGCCCATAAAAACCTGTGCCGGATAGGTGTTGTACCACAAAAAACCCACCGTTGCCCCCACAAAAGCACTGACGAAAACCGATAGTTCCCCCACATCGGGGATATACATGATGTTCAGATAATCGGCAAAAACGATGTTACCCGACACCCACGCCAGAATACCCAGGGTTGCCCCGATGATGGCCGAGGTACCTGCCGCAAGTCCATCCATTCCATCGGTTAGGTTGGCACCGTTTGAAACCCCTGTGATAATAAGGATAACAATGGGAATAAAGATGAGAAACGACCATTTGCGATAACCCGGGCCCAACCATTTTAGCAGCACCGAATAATCGAATTCATTGTTTTTCACAAAAGGGATGGTCGTTTTTGTAGAATGGATATCCTTGATAGAATAACGGGCCGACGGACCCGATTCTCCCATAACGGAATAGACCTTCTCCACCGGAGCAGCCATTTTTTCGCGGGTAACCACACTTTTGTTAAAATACATGACCAGCCCGACGATAAGCCCCAAAATGACCTGGCCCACAATTTTATATTTTCCGCTCAGCCCCTCTTTATTTTTTTTGAACACCTTGATGTAGTCATCCAGAAATCCCAAAGAGCCCAGCCAAAGGGTGGTGAAAAGCATTAATAAGATGTACACATTATCAAGACGGGCAAACAGGAGCGCCGGAACAATTACCGAAGCCAAAATTATCAATCCACCCATGGTGGGCGTTCCCTGTTTCTCAAGTTGACCTTCCAGCCCCAAATCGCGAATGGTTTCCCCCACCTGTTTTTTGTTTAGATAGCGAATCCATCGTCCACCAAAAACAAGGCTGATAAGAAGCGAGGTCACCAAAGCCAACGCGGCCCTAAAGGACAAATATTGAAAAACCCCTGTCCCGGGAATGGCATATACATCGTGCAGATATTTAAATAAATGATAAAACATAGTTATGCTTGTTCGAACAATTCCATTAATATTTGCTTATCATCAAAGGGCAGCCTCACGCCATTGATTTCCTGATATTTTTCGTGGCCTTTTCCTGCCACCAGGATAATATCCCCTTCCCGAGCCAGGTTATAAGCTGTTTTGATGGCTTCGGCACGGTTGCTAATGACAAGGGTTCGCTTTTTGTATTGCGGTTCTACCCCACGCATCATATCTTTTAAAATCAACTCGGGATCTTCGGATCGTGGATTATCGGAGGTTAAAATAACCTGATCGCAATAGCGATTGGCAATGGCTGCCATTAAAGGCCGTTTGGCTTTATCACGATCGCCTCCCGCCCCCACAACGGTGAGTAATTTTTCATTTCCCGAACGAATCTCGGAAATGGTTTCAAGTACGTTCTTTAAAGCATCGGGCGTATGGGCATAATCGATAATTCCAATAATTCCGTTGGCTGAACGCAACACATCGAAGCGGCCTTCGGCGCCTTCCAGTGCACTTAAAGCCGTGAGCACCTCCTCGCTATTCATCCCAAGGAGCCGGGCAGTGGCATAAACCGCCAAAAGATTGGAGGCATTAAACCGGCCCACCATGGGTGAGAAAAATTCACGGTTATCCATCAACATTTCGAGGCCTTCAAAACCGTCTTCGAGGAGTTTTCCTTTGAAATCGGCCATGGTTTGCAAACCATAGCTGTATTGTTGGGCATCCGTATTTTGCAACATAACCCCTGCATTCCGGTCGTCACCATTTACCAATGCAAAAGCTGTTTTAGGCAAATCGTCGAAAAATTTCTTTTTTGCCCGGATATACTCATTAAAAGTCTTGTGATAATCGAGATGATCGTGCGTGAGATTGGTAAAGACAGCACCGGCAAAGTGCAGTCCTGCAATACGATGCTGTACCACAGCGTGCGAGCTCACCTCCATAAAGGCATATTCGCAGCCGGCATCGACCATCTCTCGCAATACCGATTGAATGCTAACCGCATCGGGAGTAGTGTGACGGGTAGGAATCTCACGGTTTTGAACCTTATTGATAATGGTTGATAACAACCCGGTTTTATATCCCAAAGCCATAAACAACTGATGCAATAAAGTAACAATAGTGGTTTTTCCATTTGTTCCGGTTACCCCAACCAATTTTAGCTGGCGCGAAGGTTGGCCATAAAACCGATCAGCCATCATCCCCAACGCAAGAGCAGAGTCGGACACCCGGACAAAGGATACCTGATCGGGCCTGTTTTCCGGAAGCCTTTCACAAATTACGG
>CBETNY010000094.1:0-6232 GCA_965537275.1 uncultured bacterium
GAACCAACTGGTTGCCCGTCCATTTCCCAAAAAGGTTAAATTTGCGTGCAAAATGCATATCGTTCATCCCTAGAAAAACATTCCCATGAAAACCATGAAACGGCTATCCGCAGCGATTCTCTTTTTATCCTTGTCATTCGCAGGATTTTCCCAGGTTAAAACCCCCAATCTTCCCGGAATTTATAAAGATTATACCCTTTTGCCCAACGGCTGGAAGCTGACACCCGCCGGCACGCAGGTACCCATTGGCGAACTTCCTTTGAACATGGTTGTCACCCAAGACGAACACTATGCCATCACTTCAAACAGTGGTGACGGACAGAATTCGCTTTCGGTGGTCGACTTAAAAACGCAGCAGGAAATTAAGCGCCTTGTTGTTCACAACACCTGGTATGGTCTTACTTTTGGAAAAAATGACAAAACACTTTATGTTTCGGGAGGTAACGACAATAAAATATTGATTTATCATTTTAAGGATGGTAATCTAAGCCCTAAGGGCAGCATCAAAGTGGGAGAGAAATTCCCAAAAGGGAAAATCTCCCTTACGGGACTTGCATACTGGAAAAAGAAAAACCGTCTGCTGGCCGTTTCGCAAAAAAATAACACACTCTATGTGATTGACTTAAAAAAGAAGTCCGTTGCCCAAACCATTCCCATGGCAGGCAAATGCTACGATGTGGTGATCAACCGAGCCCAAACCCGCGCCTATGTTTCCCTGTGGGACAAAGCGGCTGTTGTTGAAATCAGCTTGAAGGATTACAGCATCCTTCATCAATACCCCACCGGCAATCATCCCAACCAAATGGCCCTGACCCATGATAACAGCCGTTTGTTTGTAGCCAATGCCAACAACAACAGCATCAGCGTACTCGACTTAAAAACCAAAACGGTTAGCGAAACCCTGAATAGCGCCCTCCTACCCGGTCTTCCCTTTGGCAGTACACCCAATTCGGTGGCGTTGGCCGATGACGACCACAAACTGATGGTGGCCAATGCGGACAACAATTATCTGGCTGTATTTGATATAAGCACACCGGGACATGCCAAAAACCAAGGGTTTATTCCCGTGGCCTGGTATCCCACTGCGGTAAAATATCTTCCCAACAGTAAACAAATCATTGTGGCCAATGGAAAAGGGGTGGCTTCGCGTGCCAATCCCAAGGGCCCGATTCCCATTAAAAGAAAGGCCAAAAACTGGAAAGAAAATTTCACCGGAACCATGTTCATGGGTGCCCTTTCAATCATCCCCTTCCCTAACAAACAACAACTAGCCGCCTACAGCAAAAAAGTGTACAAAAACACACCCTTCACACAAAAACGTGCAGGGATTGTACAACAACATGTGATTCCAACCGCACACAATCCGGCAGGGAGCACGAAAATCAAACATGTTTTTTATATTATTCGTGAGAACCGCACTTATGATCAGGTGTTCGGAGATGTCGCCGAAGGAAACGGAGATTCGTCATTGTGTTTGTTTGGCCGACAAATTACGCCCAATGCACACCGGCTTGCCCGTGATTTCACTTTATACGACAATTTTTATGTGGATGCCGAAATCAGTGCCGACGGTCACAACTGGTCCACGGCAGCCTATGCCACCGATTATGTGGAAAAATTGTGGCCGGTAAACTACGGCCATCGCGGGCAATCTTACGAATTCGAAGGAGGTGTGCCTGCTGCAGCCCCCTCATCGGGCTATATCTGGAACAATGTGATGAACCACCATAAAAATGTCAGGGATTACGGTGAATTTTTGGCCTGGCAGAAACAGGACAAACAAGGAAACTATGTGGCCGCAGATGCTGATTTGGATTCGGTTATTTGCCCCTCCTATCCCGGTTTTAACCTGGGTATTTCCGATTTGGTACGTTACAAAGCCTGGTCGGAAGACTTTGATAAACTGGTTAGTAACCAAAAGGTTCCGGCTTTCTCCATCTTGCGTTTGCCCAATGACCATTGCTGGGGAACCTATCCGGGCAAACCCACTCCACAGGCTTATGTAGCCGAAAACGATTATGCGCTGGGACAGATTGTAGATAAAATTTCACATAGCCCCATTTGGAAAGAAAGCATCATTTATGTGGTGGAAGATGATGCCCAGGACGGCCCCGACCATGTGGATGCCCACCGGTCGGTTTTGCTGGTGATTGGCCCCTATGTAAAACGTCATTTTGTAGACCACAGCATGTACACCACTTCGAGCGTGTTGAAAACCATGGAATTGGTGCTGGGACTGCCCCCCATGACCCAATTTGACCTTTCGGCCAATCCCATTTTACAATCCATAACCGATTCTGCAGATTTTTCACCCTATTCGTTTATTGCTCCCAAGATAGATATCCATCAGAAAAATCTGAAATCGGCTTATGGTGCCAAACTCAGCCAAAAGCTGAATTTCACCCGCGAAGATGCCATCCCCGACAGGGAATACAACAAAATTTTATGGAAAGCCATAAAAGGAAAAGAAGCGGTTGTCCCCGCCCCTGTTCACAGTGCTTTTATTCGTGAAATACATACTGCCGATCCCGACGACTAAAGGGTTTGCAACCAATTTTTCAACATACTGCCACCCTGTGGAGTCATGTACGATTCGGGATGAAATTGCAACCCAAATAATGGATATTTTTTGTGCCGGAAACCCATTATCAGGCCCTGTTCATCTTTTACACTAATCTCCAGGACTTCCGGAAAATCATCAGGCGCCACATACCACGAATGATAATGCCCCATCAGAAACGGCGCATCAATTTTTTGGAAAAGGAGATTTGATTGAATTATGGTTCCCTTGTTTTGAACACCATGCAAAGGAAAATCAAGGAGGCTCAATTTCCCACCAAAAAGTTCCACCAGCGCCTCAAAGCCCAGGCATATTCCAAGCATTTTCTTTCGGGTATAGAACTTTTGTAAAAACGGAACCAGTTGGCCGGCTTCCTGCGCGATGCCGGGTCCGGGCGATATCAGAACCCCCTCAAAATCATTTGCCTGAACCGCGTCCAGCTGGTCATTTTTCAAAATAAAATAATCCTTCTCACCGGCCTCTTCCACCCGTTGGACCAGATTAAAGGTAAACGAATCGTAATTGTCAATAATCAGTAGTTTCAACGATTTTTTTTGCAAAGGTAAAAATGAAAGGTTTCCGGTTGGGGGTTCCATGCTCCAACGACGTAGAATTTCTATTTTTGCAAACCAACACCGTTTTTTTATGTCGTCAAACACCGAGTTTGTTCAGGATAAAATGAATCAATGGGGAGCCCGGCGCCTTCCGTTTTTCTTCATCATCGATTTTGAGAAGATTCATGCGCAGATCGTTCCATTGGATGAAGTGAATACACAGGAAATTTTGTACGACATCAACGGTAACAGAAATTTCGACACCCCTTTATTGGCGGAAAAACCCCTTCAGTTCCGGTCAATACCGGTTTCTGAAGAACGGTACTGCCAGGCTTTTCAAAAAGTTCAGCATCACATCCGGCGTGGCGATTCTTTTTTACTGAACCTCACTTTTCCCAGTCGCATTGAAAGCAATTACAGCCTCAAAGACTTCTTTTACCGGAGCAGTGCCAAATATAAAGTGTGGTTGAAAAACCGTTTCGTCAGTTTTAGTCCTGAAATTTTTGTCCAAACCCGTGGGCGGTTGATTCGCTCTTTTCCCATGAAAGGAACCCTGGATGCCTCATTGCCCGATGCGGAAAAAATCCTGCTTTCAGATAAAAAAGAATTGGCCGAACATTTTACCATTGTCGATTTAATCAGAAACGACCTGAGCATGGTGGCTAAAAAGGTGCGGGTGAAACGTTTTCGTTATCTCGACCATATCAAAACCCATAAAAACGAAATCCTTCAGATGAGTTCTGAAATTGAAGGAGAGCTGGAGGAAAATTACCACCATCACCTTGGCGATATCCTTTTTAAGATGCTCCCCGCCGGTTCCATCTCAGGCGCTCCCAAAAAGAAAACACTTGAAATCATTCAGGATGCAGAAGGCTATCAACGAGGATTTTATACCGGCATTGCAGGCATTTTCGATGGCGAAAACCTGGACAGTGCCGTTTTAATTCGTTACCTTGAAAAGGATGCCAACGGTTTAATCTATAAAAGCGGAGGAGGGATTACCGCCCAAAGCCGCTGTGAAGAAGAGTACCACGAACTTATTGAAAAAATCTATGTACCGGTTTCTTGAAACCATACGACTCGAAAAGGGGAAGCTGCAAAAGCTTGAACTCCATAACATCCGGATGAAACATACATTGTCGGTTTTTTATCCCGGAACAGATTTACGGTTATCACAAAAACTGGCTGCCAAAGCCCCGAAAAAGGGACTGTTTAAATGCCGGGTGGTTTATGATACACAAATCAGGGAGGTGGAATTTATTCCTTACACGCTACCCTCCATCCATTCGCTTCAGCTTGTCGTAACCGACCCCCTCGATTATTCCTTTAAATTTCTTAACCGCAAGCCAATCAACCAACTCGTGCGGCAACGTGAGCAAGGCGATGATATTTTGATCGTAAAACAGGGGTTAATTACCGACACCAGTTTTTGTAATGTATTGTTTTTTAACGGAAAAAACTGGATAACGCCGGCTCAGCCATTGTTAAAGGGAGTCCAGCGGCAGTATCTGCTCGAAAATGAGCGTATTCAAACGGCTGACATCCGGCCCGGTGACATGCATCAATTTATAAAAATCCGGTTGGTAAATGCCATGATTCGTTTTGAAGATGCACTGGATATATTGCCCGAAAACATTTATTTTTAAGTTTGTAGCATGCAAAAAGCTCATCCGCAAAAAGCCTTATACCGCGATAAAAACTTACAAATCATTTTTAGTGTTACGCTGGTGGCGGTGTTAGGGGTAGCCAGCATCACCCCTGCATTTCCAAAAATAGCCCAAAGCCTTCATTTAAGCGAAACACAGGTAGCCTATTTGATTAGTGTTTTTACCCTTCCGGGGATTTTTCTCACCCTGTTTGCTGGCATCCTGGCCGACCGTTTTGGCAGGAAGGCGGTATTGATTCCCGCCCTCTTTTTGTTTGGGCTTTCCGGATTTGCCTGTTTTTTTACAAAAGATTTGTTTTGGCTACTTGTATTTCGATTTTTTCAGGGTGTGGGTGCTGCCCCTTTGGGCTCGCTCAACGTTACCCTTATTGGTGATTTTTTCAAAGGCCGGCAAAGGGCTGCAGCCATGGGCTATAATGCCAGCATATTGAGCGTGGGCACCGCTATTTATCCTTTGATTGGCGGATTGCTTGCCGGTTTGGCATGGAATTTTCCCTTTTTACTCCCCCTGGTGGCCATTCCCACCGGGCTGGTGGCCTTTTATTTTTTAGATGAGAAAAATTTACCCCAATCGCCTTCGCTTGGAAAATACCTGCATGAAGCCTGGATAAGCCTGAAACGCAAAGAAGTATTGGGACTGTTTCTTGTCAATATCCTTACTTTTTCCATTCTGTACGGAGCCTTTTTAAGTTATTTCCCCTTTTTGCTCAACGACCGGTTTGGATTAAGTGCCGCACAAATTGGGATATTTCTTTCAATCAGCTCGCTTTCAACCGCCATCACCTCATCACAGATGGGACGCATGGTGAAATATCTGTCGGAGGTAAATTTAATCAAGATTGCCTTTCTCCTTTACTTTTCGGTAAGTGTGATGATGCCCTTGATTCATTCACTGGTTTTGTATGTGCTGCCGGTCGTTTTGTTCGGCATTGCACAAGGAATGAACATTCCCAGCTTACAAACCCTTTTGGTACGACTGGCCCCCGATGAGCAACGGGCTGTTTTTATGTCCATCAATGGCATGGTGTTGCGGACGGGACAAACCCTGGGCCCGCTATTGATTGGACTGGGTTTTGCTTTTTCAGGTATTGACGGGGCTTTTTATCTGGCGGCACTGCTGGCTTTGCTGGTAATCATCCTGATTTTTCTAATGCTTCAACCCCTGGCGAAAAACCCAAAAAGAAAAGGGGCTAACCCTTGAGCCGCCCCTTTTTTATTCATTTAAATGGCTTGTTTAAGCACCCAGCGTAGCCACCATCACGGCTTTGATGGTATGCAACCTGTTTTCTGCTTCATCGAAAACCACCGAGTGTTCCGACTCGAAAACATCATCGGTTACTTCCATGGCTTCTACACCAAATTTCTGATAAATTTCTTCACCAATGATGGTTTCACGGTTGTGAAAAGCCGGCAGACAATGCAGGAATTTCACTTTTGGGTTTCCGGTTTTCT
>CBETNY010000095.1:0-6193 GCA_965537275.1 uncultured bacterium
TATTCATGATTTTTGCCTTCTCTTTTTTCGGAATGTTCGAAATCACCCTGCCTCATTGGCTGGTGAATTCGTCCGATCAAAAAGCCGACAAAGGAGGCTTTCTGGGACCGATATTTATGGCAATCACCTTGGTGCTGGTATCCTTTAGCTGTACCGGCCCCATTGTGGGAACCATTTTGGTTGAATCGGCCGGAGGTGCCGTTGCCAAACCCATTGTGGGAATGCTTGGCTTTTCGTTGGCGTTTGCCCTTCCGTTTACCCTTTTTGCCTTTTTTCCGTCATGGCTTTCGGGTTTGCCCAAATCGGGTGGTTGGCTCAATTCGGTGAAAGTGGTGTTGGGATTTTTAGAGCTTGCTTTGGGATTAAAATTTTTAAGCATTGCCGATCAAACCTACCATTGGCACATTCTCGACCGCGAAGTTTATCTCGCACTGTGGATTGTCATCTTCTTCCTTTTAGGGCTTTATCTTTTGGGAAAATTAAAATTTGCCCACGACGATGATGTCCCCCACATTGGTGTTCCCCGACTGCTGTTATCCATCATTACCTTTAGCTTTGTCGTGTATATGATTCCGGGTATGTTTGGGGCGCCACTCAAGGCTTTGGCAGGATATCTTCCGCCGCAAAACAGCATCGATTTTGATATGAACAAGATTGTGCGTGAAAATGTCAAGGCCTTTTCAATGAAAGGGTAACCAGGCTAATACGCCCAAAGAAATTTGTGAAACGCCCAAATATCATGAGTTTCTCGATCTGCCTCACGGACTGGAAGGTTATTTCGATTATGATCAGGCGGTGGCTTGTGCCAAAAAGCAAAACAAACCCATTTTCATCGATTTTACCGGTCACGGCTGTGTCAATTGCCGTGAGATGGAAGCCAATGTTTGGTCTGATCCGCGGGTGTTGCAACGTCTGCGTAATAACTATGTGATACTGGCGCTTTATGTGGATGATAAATATAAATTACCTGAGAAAGAGTGGATTAAATCAACCTACGATGGCAAAATGAAAAAGACTTTGGGGAAAAAGGACGCCGATTTCCAGATTACCAAATTTGGTGTCAATGCCCAGCCGTTTTATGTGTTGATGAACCAAAAGGGAGATGTCCTCGTCCAACCCAGGGCCTATAACCTAAACGTGGATGAGTTTGTACGGTTTCTCGATCAAGGCGTAGAAAATTATAAAAACGGAAAAAGCCTGTTTAACATCAACCATAAATAGCTGAATATTAAACAAGCTACCCTTTCTTTTCGGGCTTTTTCGTTTCAGGTTTTTCTTTTTTCTTTTCCAAAGGGCCTCTCTCGTAAATGATGAGTCCATTGAGAAAATTTCTCAAAATTTGATCTTGAAGCGGCATATACTTGGGATGCTTTTCATTTCTAAAGAAAGCGCCCAACTCACTTTTGGATATTTTAAAATCGACCAGCCCCAAGATACGCACGATATCATCATCACGCAATTTCAGGGCTACCCTGATCTTCTTCAGGATATCGTTATTGGTTAATGCCATACCTTATTTTTTTCTGCAAGGTACGGGTATTTTGGCATTATTCGCCATTCAGGATTTTTGTTTGATGGTTAATTGATTCCTGATGAATGGCCTTAAACGCGCGATTGATAAACTCACGGCTTAATCCTTTTTGTGCCCCTTTCTCAATGCTCTTATAGATAATTTCTTCCCAGCGTTTATTCTGCAGGATACTCATGTTATTTTCTTTCTTTATAAGCCCGATGCTTTTGACTACTTCCATCCGTTGCTCCATAATTTCCAGCAGTTGATCGTCATAAAAGTCAATTTTGCTGCGAAGTTCTTCCAAAGCACTTTTCACTTTGTCGTCGTGAGCCATGGGTTCTCTGAGAATGATACTATCCAGAATTTCGGCCAATCGTTTTGGCGTCACCTGTTGCTGGGCATCACTTAGGGCTGCATCGGGATGAATATGAGATTCTATCATCAACCCGTCATAATTCAAATCCATGGCTTTTTGCGAAATTTCAAGTAATAAAGAGCGTTTTCCACCGATATGGCTGGGGTCATTTAGCATGGGAATTTGCGGCAGACGACTTTTCATTTCGATGGGGATTTGCCATTGGGGCAAGTTGCGAAAGCGTGATTTTTCATAAGTGGAAAATCCACGGTGAATCAAACCAATTCTGCGGATACCGGCATTGTACACACGTTCAACAGCGCCTACCCACAATTCCAAATCGGGATTAATTGGATTTTTGATAAGGACACCCACATCAGCACCTTCCATAGCAGTGGCAATTTC
Source organism: uncultured bacterium (assembly GCA_965537275.1). Taxonomy (GTDB): domain Bacteria; phylum Bacteroidota; class Bacteroidia; order Bacteroidales; family F082; genus Sulfidibacterium. The sequence goes on from CBETNY010000095.1 coordinate 2,274, forward strand.
CTGCATGGCAAAGGGATTGGCCGCGGTACGGGCGCCAATCCATAAAATATCCACCCCAAATTTAAGGGCTTCATACACATGTTTGGCATTGGCTACCTCGATGGTTAAAGGCAATCCGGTTTCCTGTTTGGCTTTTTTAAGCCAGGGTAAACCGGCCGAGCCTACCCCCTCGAAGGAGTTGGGACGTGTACGGGGTTTCCAGATACCGGCACGCAGCACATCTACTTTTCCTGTTTTTTTCAGTGCGATGGCCGTATCCAACACCTGTTGTTCCGATTCGGCACTACAAGGTCCGGCAATGATGAAGGGCCGTTGGTTGTATTCTTTCCATTCGGAAATCGATTTAATTTTTAAATTTTTAGGCATGACTCAACTGTTTATAATATTTTTTGAATTTTATTTGATTCGTGAATAAGCTCCGCCACTTTATCATCTTCTTTGTGATGGATGGCTTCCCGGAAAAGGAGTAATTTCTCAATATAGGTATCCAACACCTCCAACACGTATTCCGAGTTTTGATGAAAAACCGGCACCCACATCTCCGCCGAACTTTTGGCGAGCCGGACAGTAGATGCAAAACCTCCACTGGCCAGATCGAGAATGCGTTTTTCATCTTTTTCCTTTTCCAGTACCGCCAGCGACAAGGCAAATGAAGAAAGGTGAGAAATATGTGAAACATAGGCAGCACTGACATCGTGTTCACGGGCATTCATGTAAATTACTTTCATATGAAGGGCCTCGTACATTGACTTAACCGTTTCGAGTGCCTGAGAAGCACTTTTTTCATGATCACAGATGATGGCTGTTTTGTAGTCGAACAATCGGCTAATGGCAGCCAGGGGACCCGAAAACTCGGTTCCGGCCATAGGATGAGAGGCCACGTACTGTGCCCGGTTGGGATGACGGGCTATTTCTTCAGCCAATCCTGCTTTGGTTGACCCCACATCCGTTACCACTTTGGTTGTATTGTTACACAAATCAAGCACCTTGGGCAAAAGACTTTTACACGCATCAATGGGAGTGGCCAACACAATAAGTTCGGAAGCTTCAACTGCCCTTTCCAAGGTTTCAATACGATCAACAAGTTTGCTCAGCATCGCTATATTGGCATGCTGCGGATTAATATCTACACCAATCACCTGGCTGGCAAAACCACGTTTCTTCAAATCGAGCGCCATGGAACCACCAATTAATCCCAGACCAATTATTGCAATTTTCATTGATTTATCATTTTGTTTGCGGTTGTTATTCTGTTTTCTATCCATCAATTTCTCTGTTCAAAAGTTCTTGTTATTCACTCGTTGAATGGCCTCTTTCAGACGCGATTCGGTAGCACATAAGGAAATACGAATGTATTTACGACCGGCACTACCAAAAATAAATCCCGGAGTTACAAAAACAGCCCCCCGGTTAAGAACCTTATCGGACAGGCTTTCTCCATCATCCATTTCATCCGGAACTCTCGCCCAGACAAACATCCCCACCTGGTGTGGCGCATAGGTGCAATTCAATGCATCCAATAATTCAAAAGCCAGCGCCCTTCTTTTTCGGTAGGTATCGTTCAACTGCTTGTACCACGAAGCATCCAGGCTCAGGGCCTTTACTGCTGCCAGCTGCAAGGGACGAAACATCCCGGAATCCATATTGCTTTTAGCCTGTAAAACTGCCTGCACATATTCAGCCTTTCCCGCCAGCATACCTATCCGCCATCCGGCCATATTATGCGATTTACTCATCGAATTCAATTCCATGGCCGTTTCTTTAGCCCCTTCAACATGTAAGATGCTAAGCTGATGATCGTTTAAAACAAAACTATAGGGATTGTCGTTTACCACCAAAATGTGATGTTTTAAGCCAAAAGCCACCAACTGCTCAAAAAGTTCAGTTGTCGCCGCTGTACCGGTGGGCATATGCGGATAATTCACCCACATCATTTTCACCTTTGACAAGTCCTGTTTTTCAAGTTGTTCGAAATCAGGCATCCATTGATTCTTTTCCACCAACTCGTAGTGAAGCACTTCGGCACCCAGTAAACGTGCCACGGCTGCATAGGCCGGATATCCCGGATTTGGTATCAACACCTGCTCACCCGGATTCAAAAAAGCCATCGAAAGGTGCATAATCCCTTCCTTCGATCCCATCAGCGGTAAAATCTCGCCGGCCGGCTGAAGGTCTACATCAAAATACTTTTGATACCATCCGGCAAAAGCCTGCCTTAATTCAGGAATGCCTGCATATGATTGGTATGCATGGTTTTCCGGTTTTCGACTTTCCTCCACCAGAGTTTCGATGACTTCCGGGGAAGGCGCACGATCGGGACTGCCGATACCAAGGTTAATCACATCGACCCCCTTTTCTCGCATTTGGGCAATCTCTTTTAACTTGCGCGAAAAATAATATTCGCCCACCTGTTGTAACCGTTTGGCTGTCTTAATTTTCATGAGCTGTATCTCCTTTCTGGTATTCACCCAAAATATTCATCTCACTTAATAAAGGCCGGATGGCTTCCAGGGCTTGCCTGTATTTTTTATAATTGTCGAATTCCAAATCCACATAAAACAGGTATTCCCATTTGCGTTCGGCAAGTGGAAGCGACTGAATTTTGGTCAGGTTAATTTTATAAAAAGTCAATACCGAAAGCACCTCCGAAAGTTTACCCTGCTCGTGAGGCAGCAAGAAATTTATGGAAGCCTTATTAATCAATTTCCCCACTTTATGATGATGATAATTCTCATTGTTTGAGAGAATTAAAAACCGGGTAAAATTGTTCTTATTCGTTTCGATACTTTCGGCCAGTATCTCAAGGCCATACAGTGTTGCAGCCAGACGACTTGCAATGGCAGCATGTTTTTTCAATCCATCTTCACGAATCCGCTTGGCACTTAATGCCGTATCTTCTGCATCGACCATCACAACCCCTTTGCGACGAAGCGGGGTGAGAAATTCATTGCATTGTTGAATCGCCATCGGGTGCGAATAAATTTTCTTTATTTTGTCCATGGTTACACCCGGAACACCCAATAAATGCTGTTCGATGCGTAAGTAAACTTCTCCCAGAATACGCAAGCCCGATTCCCGCAGCAAAGTATAGTTGGGTAGAATACTTCCGACCAATGAATTCTCAATAGCCATCATGGCGTAATTGGCCCGTCCATCTTGCAGGGCATCGAAAAGCTCATTAAAGGTGGTACATTCCACCACGGTATACTGCTGTTCTTTGAAATACTCCCTTATGGCTATTTCATGAAATGCGCCCCGAACTCCCTGCATTGCAATTCTCATTGTTTTGATTCTTTTTGGTTAAAAAAAAAGTCCCGAAAAATTTTCGGGACTTTTTTGTAATGTTTTAATACGTTTTATTGATCAAACCATACTTCGTCCCCTATCACTTTTAAAATAAAAGTAATAAAACGAGTAAATGAAGCTGTTTGACCAGTTTTGCATGGCTATTCTGTTTTATAGGGGACAAATGTATATAAATTCTTTACTTATCAAAGCCCGGCTCAAAAAAATATTGAATTTTTTTTATCCCATTACTTTTGTATTGCATTCAATGGCAAGGCAATGAATCTTCTTTCGTAGGTTTCACCTGGGTTTCGGTAAAAAAAAGAGGTGACCAAAAATTTGACCACCTCGTTTTATCGGTTAAGTTTTTTTTACTCCGGATGAATAGCTTCAACAGGGCAAACATCTGCGCAAGCGCCACAATCTGTACAAAGATCGGGATCAATTACGTAAACATCACCTTCAGAAATTGCTTCTACCGGACACTCGTCGATACAGGTACCACATGCAGTACACAGATCAGGATCAATTTTATAAGCCATAGCAATAATTTTTAAAATTAATTTTGGCAAATATAGAATGAAACTTTAAACCAAAACCAATAACGGGAGAGTTTTTTATGAAAAGATTCAATT
>CBETNY010000096.1:0-6138 GCA_965537275.1 uncultured bacterium
TTTGCTTTTTGTGCTCATTTCAATCCTTTTTATAGGTGTGAACGTTTTGCAAGCACAATCGAAAAAAGAGTATACCGTTGCTGTGGTGGGATTTTATAATCTTGAAAACTTATTCGATACCATTAACGACCCAAATATTAACGATGAAGAATTTCTTCCCAACGGCTTCAATCGGTGGAATACGGAAAAGTATCTTCATAAATTGGCCAATATGTCGAAGGTAATTTCAAAAATCGGCACCGATATCAATCCTGATGGATTTGCCCTGTTAGGCATTTCAGAGGTTGAAAACAGAACAGTGGTAGAAGATTTAATCAGCCAACCTGTTTTAAAAGATCGTCATCTGGGAATTGTTCATCGTGAATCGCCCGACCGACGCGGGATCGATGTTGCGTTGTTATATAATCCGAAATATTTTAAGGTAGAGGCTGTTAAGATGTACCGGTTGCATGTGGCCGGGATGCCCAATTTTCGCACCCGTGATCAAATGCTTGTTTCAGGTTACCTGGTTGGCGAAAAAGTGTACGTGGTTGTGAACCACTGGCCCTCCCGTTATGGAGGTGAAAAACGTTCGAGACCTTTACGAAATGCCGCCGCCGATTTAAGCCGTCATATTGCTGATTCGTTACTGACGCTTAATCCACAAGCTAAAATCATGATTATGGGGGACTTGAACGACAACCCCGTAAACGACAGCGAGTTAAAACACATGCGAGCCTTGGGATTCGTAAAAAAGCTCAAAAAAGGTGATTTCTTCAATCCCATGTTTAAACTTTACCGTGAAGGGATTGGTTCGACAGCCTGGCGCGATACATGGAGTTTATTCGATCAAATTTTCGTATCACCGGGGTTGTTGGGAAAAGCCAACTTAAACAATGGCTGGAAATTTTATAAAGCGTTTATTTTCAACAAACCTTTTATGCAGCAAAAGGATGGCAAGTATAAAGGCTATCCTTACCGGACCTTTGCCGGAGGCACCTGGCAAGGTGGCTACAGCGACCATTTCCCCGCCTATGTAGTTTTAATTAAACAAGTGAAATAACTTAACTTTTCAGGGAACCCAAAGGTATTTTTCAAGGTTTTGAATTTGGTCGTTCTTTACCTCAATTCCTTCGCTTTGTAACAGCTGAGCCATGGTATCTGACCCGCCAAAGTAACGCTTGCCGGTTAACAACCCCTTACGATTGACCACGCGGTGAGCAGGCAGATCATCCAACCGGTATTTTTTACTGTTTAAGGCCCAACCCACCATGCGTGCCGACCCACTGCTTCCGAGCCGGGCGGCAATGGCGCCATAGGTCGTTACCTTTCCGTAGGGAATTTGCCTTACCACCTGATACACCTGCTGAAAAAAACTATTTGAGTTTTCCATAACTTAGCTTCTCGGGAACAAAATCGGGGTTCAATCGAAACTTCAAATATTTTATTTTGGTTTGATAACCAAGCCATTTTTGTTCATAAAAAGTTTGAATGGCCGTAACCTCACTCTTAAGCCCGCTTCCGTAAATGTCCTCATTGGCATACAGCAACTCATGTCCCCCCTGCTCAATCACCTCCATCGTATAATCATAAAGCAACAAGGCATCTGTTTTTAGATGAATCACACCATCAGGCTTTAAAAACCCGGAATATCGCGACAAAAAGCGGGGTGAGGTTAACCGTTTCTTTTCTTTAATAGCCCTTATTTGCGGATCAGGAAAGGTAATCCAGATTTCACTTACCTCATTTTTAGCGAAAAATAATGGAATCAGTTCGATTCGGGTTCGGATAAAAGCAACATTTTTCAAACCCTCTTCATGGGCAGTTTTCAATCCCCGCCACATGCGTGCCCCTTTAATATCAACGCCAATATAATTTTTGTCAGGATTTTTCCGGGCGAGTCCGACGGTATATTCACCCTTGCCACAACCCATTTCGACCACCATCTCACCCTCATTTTGAAAAAAGTCCCGATGCCATTTCCCCTTTAGCGGGAAACCCTGCATGAGGTCTTCATAGGAATATTGAAACAGGTTGTCAAAAGTCAGGTTTTCAGCAAAACGCTGCAATTTGTTTTTATTTGCCAATCCACCAAATTTTTAAACATTATTTTTCGAGTATCCAGGCCGCTGGATTTTCTCTTTGACGGATGGCCAACAGTTTCTTTTCGGCAAACTCGCGACGGTCGTAAACCCCAAAGGCTACGCGGTACAAACCGGAAGACGTCATGCCGGCTTCAACAGCCCTGAAACCACGCGCTTGCAGCTGATGAATCATGTGCTGCGCATTGGCTCTACTGCGAAACGATCCGGCCAATATAAAATATTGTTTCCCACTGGTTTCAGTCCGGACTGAAGGTCTTTCAACAGGCTTTACCTTTGATGGGGCATATTTGTTAACGATAGTTTTTGGTGCAACAGCTTTCGCAGGCATTCGTTTTTCAACCAACTTCTCCGGATTGGGCTGAATTGTTTTGGCTTTTGCGGGCACAGGTTTAGCAACAACTGAATTAGTCGCCATTTCTACTGTTTTGGGTTGCACAGCGACCTTTTTAACCGGCTGGTGCACCACAGCAGGCACTGATTTTTTATTCAGATTCTCAAAGAAATGAACAATCCATAAACCCGACTTTGTGGAACTAAATTTCGACACCGGCAACCGGTCAACATTATTAATCAGATAAGCATTGGTATTTGAATAAAACAGAGGAATCACCGACGAATAACTATTGTAGTAAGCGCCTACTTTTTCCTTATTCATAAAACCCCAACCGGTCAGCATGGCCAAAACCAACAGACTTAAAAACGCCAACTGACCCCGGTAGGGCGACTTCTGGCGCGTAGCCTTCAATTTTAAGGCAGCGGCTTTTTTATCTTTACGGGCAGACACCTGATGTTTTTTTGGTTCCCTGGGCTGTTTTTTAGTCTGAGTGGCTGTTTTTTCTTTTCCAACCATTTCACGCAATCGCTCTTCAGCCTTTGGCCGGCGAATGACAGGCGAAACAAAGGTTCCCATTCCAAAGGCCTCAGCATCATAATTAACGCTGCTGTCTTGTTCAAAGCTAAGCTGATCCTGCTCATTAAGATAAAGATAACCTACTCTGTGAAAATTGATTCGTTTTCCACTTTTCAAAGCATCGTGACACTGCAACACAAAATGGTCCAACTGTTCTTTGGCCTCCTTGTAACTGATTCCCTCTTCGCGGGCAATATAGTTTAGCAAAAGACCATCATTGGTTTTCAAAAACGAATTAAACAGAACTTGTTTGTAGGGAGGACGAAAATGGTGGGTCACCGGATGAATGGAAGCCGGTTTCTCATTGGTGAGAAATCCTCCCAAACCGGGTATCACAACGCACTCGTAATCATACAATAAATCCCCGATGTATTTGGCTATCTTCATTTTAGATTAATTATAACAGTGATACATTTTGAACCTGCTAAGATAAGCACTGTAAAACTTATTCACAAGCTTTGTTAATAAGTTTTGCAAGATCGTCCGGCGTATCCACGCCAACCCCTTCGTAATCGGTAATTCCCAGTTTAATGGAATAGCCGTTTTCGAGCCATCGCAACTGTTCGAGCTTTTCTGCTTGCTCCAACGCCGAAGCCTTAAGCCGGGTGATTTGTTTTAACACCTCTACCCGGAAGGCATAAATTCCCAAATGTTTAAAAAATAGTGCCTGTTTTAGCCAATCGTCCGTTTTTTCATCCCGCAAAAAAGGAATAGCCTGCCGACTAAAATAAAGCGCATCACCATTCAGTTTCCTCACCACTTTGACCACATGAGGGCTCCATAACTCTTCCGGTTTGTCGATCCGGTGAATCAAGCTGGCGATTTGAGTTTCTGTGGATTGAAACATTTCGGCAAGCTGTTCTATTTGATCAGGTTCAATAAAGGGTTCATCCCCTTGAATATTGATTACCACATCAAAGGTTTCGCCCGTTTTTTCCAACCGCTCCACCACTTCAAGACAACGGGAAGTGCCATTGAGGTGATTGGGGGAAGTCATGATGCAATTGCCGCCAAAATTTTTCACATGTTTATCAATGCGATCGTCATCGGTGGCAACAACTACTTTGTTAAGCACCTCTGCACCGACACACTGTTCGTACACCCGCCTCACCATGGACTTACCACACAAATCGGCCAGCGGCTTTCCTGGAAACCGTGAAGACGCATACCGCGACGGAATGACTCCCAATATCTTCATAAAACACTAACGGGTTAAAACAAGCCATGTAATTCGGCGTCGATTTTTTCGATCACCACACTAATATCTTCGGGTTTTGTAAAATCAAGGGTATCCACATCCACAATTAAAAGTTTGCCAAGTTTGTAATTACTTATCCAGTTTTCGTAGCGCTGGTTCAGCAGTTTCAGATAATCGAGTCGAATGGACTCTTCATAATCACGACCCCGTTTTTGAATTTGTTCGACGAGCGTAGATACCGAGGCCCTCAAATAGATCAAAAGATCAGGAGGTTGGATGAAGCTACTCATCAATTCGAACAAAGAGATGTAATTCTCAAAATCGCGGGTCGACATGAGATTCATGGCATGCAGGTTGGTAGCGAAGATATAGGCATCTTCATAAATGGTTCGATCCTGAATCACTTTTTTCCCACTTTGGCGAATATCAACTACCTGGCGGAAACGGCTATTAAGGAAATACACCTGCAAATTGAACGACCAACGCTGCATATCTTCATAAAAACTTTGCAAATAGGGATTATGATCCACATCCTCGTAGTGAGCTTTCCACCCATAATGTTTTGATAATTTGCGTGTTAGGGTGGTTTTACCCGATCCTATATTTCCGGCAATGGCAATATGCATTTTTTAACTATTTAAATTGACTACTAATTTTATTTTCTTCTAATAATTCATTGACAAAATCACGACCATTAAACAGACGAGGTACTTTATGCTGACCCCCTAATTTGTTGTGCTTTTTCATCCACCGGTAAAAACTGCCTTTCGGGAGAATCCTTACCAAGGGCTTTTGGAGCACCATATCGTGATAGCGTTTGGCTTCGTAATCCGAATTAAGATTTTGCAATGCTTCATCAAAACACTCGACAAAATAGCTCAGATATTCCGGAGCTTTATCAAATTCAATCAACCACTCATGCCGAATGGTTCCCTCCGCTTGCAAGGGAGCGGCTGTATAGTCGGTAATGGTGGACTGCGTCTTTTTGCAAGCAATTGCCAAAGCTTTTTCAGCATTGTCAATCATGAGTTCCTCACCCACAATATTAATAAAGTTTTTGGTGCGACCCACTACCCTGATGCGGTAAGGATCTAATGAAGTAAAACGCACGGTATCTCCAATCATGTATCGCCAAAGCCCTGAGTTGGTAGAAATCACCAAAGCATATACCACTCCCGGTTCCACCTCATCGAGGCTCAGCGCCTTGGGAAAATGGTTTCCTACCTGATCGAGAGGCACAAACTCATAATAAATCCCATAATCAAGCATCAATAACAAATCGTTTGAATTGATTTGATCCTGAATACCAAAGAAACCCTCCGAAGCATTATAAGTTTCGAAATATCGCATGGTATCACTTTTGATAATCTGTTCAAACTGATGACGATAAGGCTCAAAACTCACGCCCCCATGAAAGAACACCTCCAGGTCAGGCCATATTTCATGAATATTCTCTTTTCCAGACAATTCCAACACCTTTCGCAGCAGCACCAACGTCCACGACGGCACTCCGGAAATACTGGTTACAGAATGATTCATGGTCGATTCGGCCATTAGTGTCAGCTTACTCTCCCACTCATCCATCAGGGCGATGGCCAGTGAAGGCGTTCGCATAATTTGTGCCCAATAAGGCATATTATGAATAAGAATGGCCGACAAATCACCTTCAAAGTAGGAGCGGTTATTAACTTCCTGTATGTTTTGACTACCTCCCATCAACAACCCTTTGCCTTGAAAAATTTCCGAATCGGGGAAGTTGTTTAAATACAACGTCAACACATCTTTCCCTGCTTTAAAATGGCACTCTTCGAGGGTTGACTGGCTAATGGGTATAAATTTACTTTTGCTGCTGGTGGTACCCGACGATTTAGCAAACCATTTTATCTCCTCGGGCCATAAAATATTTTGCTCCCCTTTTCGCAGACGGTCTATCATGGGCTTCAGCT
>CBETNY010000097.1:0-6134 GCA_965537275.1 uncultured bacterium
TCGGGAGGTGAGGGCGCAAAATCCGGTTCTAAAAAGGAGCGGATTTTTTTGTTTTACACTCCTCGCCTTACTCAAAGGAATTGGCTGAATGTGCTGAAAAATAAAAACAGTTAATAATCGAACGGCCTTTTCAATTGTTTGTCAATGTCTTTTGCAATTTGCTTTATATTAAAATACTGCTGCTGAAGTAGATAACTGGTCGCATCATCAGTGGTTGTTTTTAATTCTTCTTTAATTTTTTCCATCTGCCTGCTAATCAGTCTTGTACGTAATGATAACAAGGAGGTAACCACTGTTTTGAACAGGTCATCCTCTTCGCGGTTAACAAATATTTTATTTTTTTCCCAATTGTCGCTCAGGTCGTATGGCGTGGCAATGAGACCAATGGCGGTAGCTGCCACTTCTTTGTCCGTTGAGTTCACAAAATGACTTTCATCCGGAATCATTCCGTTGTTCAGGCCGTTTTCAAATTCATCCAGAATCCGGTTATATATTTCATTTTCAAATTTGATCTCATCTTTACGGATGTTCTCCACAATATATCGAGCCACCGTCGTTTCCCATTCATATTCCACCTCTGTATTGGTTTCATCCAAAACAGTATCTTTGGCCATCATTTTCCGGTTTCCATAAAGGAGAATTAAGCGTACCAGCTGACTTTCGTGATTTTGGATATCCAGAGGATTCAGCTCATACGCTTTTTGCTGTTTGGCAACAGGAAGCGGATCGACTTCCGGCTCCGGTTGCGAATAATCTTTCTTCCGGTATTTATTGCGAAGCAGTTTATTGAGCTCGTTCATCAGGGTCTGCTCGGGAATATCCATCATCGAGCTGCACTCTTTAATGTATACCGTCCGAATAATCCCATCGGGGATGTGCGAGATGGTCAGAATAATTTCTTTGATGAGCTTAGCCTTGGCAGTGGGGTCTCCCCTGGTTTCATCTAAAAGCAAACGGGTTTTAAAATTAATAAAATCCGTTGCTTCCTCTTTGATAAAGTGCTCCACCTCCGAAGTGGCATGCGAACGGGCAAACGAATCGGGATCTTCCCCTTCCGGAAATAACACAATCTTCACATTCATGCCCTGTTCCAAAACAAGGTCTATCCCCCTGAAAGAGGCCTTAATCCCTGCCGGATCACCATCATAGAGAATCGTAATGTTGGGCGTAAAACGTTTGATCAGTTTAATCTGCTCAACCGTCAACGAAGTGCCAGAGGAAGCCACAACATTGGTAATCCCTGCCTGATGAAGTGAAATCACGTCGGTATAACCCTCAACCAAATAACAATTGTCTTGCTTTACAATTTCATTTTTGGCGAAATAAATGCCATAAAGGCTTTTGCTTTTATTGTAAATATCCGACTCAGGTGAGTTCATATATTTGGCAGCCGACTTTTGGGAACTGAGAATTCTGCCACCAAAGCCGATCACCTTACCTGTGAGGTTATGAATAGGAAACATCACCCGCCCCTTGAAACGATCAATCAACCGGTCGCCTTTATCAATCGAAAGTCCTGTTTTGAGTAAGATTTCCTTTTTATACCCGTTTTTTAAAGCATGTTTCGAGTAATTTTCCCACTCATCGGGAGCATAACCCAATTGGAATTTCTTTATGGTTGACTCCAGGAAATCGCGTTCCTTAAAATAGGACAACCCCACCGATTTCCCCTCTTGCGACTCAAACAAAGTTTTCTGGAAATATTCCGAAATAAAGGTATTCAACGCAAATAATGATTCCCGCTGGTCCAATTGTTGCTTTTGCTCTACCGAGAGTTCTTCCTCTTCAACTTCAATACCATATTTTCGTGCCAGGTACTTTAACGCTTCGGGATAGGTATAGTGTTCGTGTTCCATCACAAAACCAACCGCATTGCCCGCCTTTCCACAACCAAAGCATTTGTATATTCCCTTGGATGGCGAAACGGTAAACGAAGGCGTTTTTTCGTTATGAAACGGACACAATCCAATGTAATTCACGCCGCGTTTCTTAAGGCTAACAAACTCACCCACAACCTCTTCAATGCGGGCGGTTTCTATAATGGTCTGTATGGTATCCGGTTTAATCATGCGCTTAATATTCAGCGCTAAGATAGTATAAAAAAAGAGAGGTAACCAGGACGGTTACCTCTCAAAAACCAACAATTATGAAAACCCTTTAAACAAAGCAGAAAAAATTATGAAAATTTACCCTTGCTATTGTTCGATGCAAATATACGACAATATTTCTCTTTGTCAACAAAAAAAATAAAAAAAATCTTGTTAATAAAAGTTAAAGACTGATTATCAACCAACTGTTCGGTTAATTTTGCGGTATGAAAAAACAATTTACATCACTTGTCATTATTTTGGTGACCCTTGCAAGCATCGGATTGATGCTTATTCAGGTGTATTGGATAAGAAATGCCATGCAGGTTCGACAAGCCATCTTTGTGCGTGATGTAAACCAGGCCATGAGCCGGGTGGTATTTACAATCAATAAACTTCGTTATCAGGAATACTATTTAAACAGCAAAAACATTTATGCACAAAACCAAAATGCTTTTGCCATTTTCGATTCCATCAATCAGGATTTGTTGAGTCATTCAATGAAAATGAACAGCATGGACGAAATTACCCGTTTTTTGGACCAACGCAATAAAATCAACCAGGCTTACCAAAAACTCTTCAACCGTTTCAGAAGTTACGATGATGTGGCTTTTTTCACTACCAACCGTCAAAAAATCGATTCGTTGGTAGGGAATGCCCTGAGCGAGCGAAACATTAAAACAGATTATGAATTCGGCGTTTACAAACCCCTGAAAAACGCCATGATCATTCAACGAACGGGAAAATACCCCAATCAGTTACTCCACAACAGCTTCGTTTACGACTTGGCTCCCATGGGTTTAAACATACAATTTCCCCTTAAGTTCTTGCTTTACTTTCCAAACGAGAAGTTATTTATTGTGAGTACTTTATACCGGTTGCTTTTTGTTTCATTCGGGCTATTTCTAATTATCATCGGTGCCTTTTATTTTAGCATCCACATCATCAACAAGCAGAAAAAGCTTTCGGAAATGAAAAACGACCTCATCAACAACATGACACACGAATTTAAAACACCCATCTCAACCATTTCGTTGGCTTGCGAAGCCCTCAAAGACAAGGATATTCAAAAATCAGATGAAATCTACAACAACTACATCAGTGTCATTGATGAGGAAAACAAAAGGCTGGGAACCATGGCCGAACATATCTTACGCTCGGCAAGTCTGGAAAGGGGAGGCATCAAACTTCGGCAGGAAGACCTTGACATCCATGAGCTAATCCGGCAAGGAGTCAACAGTAAGCAAATCAATGCCGAAAGCAAAGGCGGAAACATCACCATGGACTTGAAAGCACAAAATCCAATGGTGTGGGGCGACCGGATTCACCTCACCAATTCCATCATCAACCTTCTAGATAATTCCTTAAAATACAACCTGAATACACCGGTTATTGAGATTAGCACAAAAAATCTGCAGGACGGTCTGTTGATCAGCGTTAAAGACAATGGTATTGGTATAAGTAAAGCCAATCAAAAGAAAATTTTTGATAAGTTATACAGGGTACATACCGGCAACCGACACGATTTTAAAGGATTTGGATTGGGATTGAGCTACGTCAAATCCATCATTGAACAACACGGCGGAAAAATTACGGTAGAATCGGAACCCGATCAGGGTTCCACATTTCATATATATTTACCCAACAAAAAAAATAAGCATCATGGATAAAAAACAACATGTTTTATTGGCAGAAGATGACAAAAACCTGGGAAACATCCTCAAATCATATTTAGATGCCAAGGGTTTTGAAACCAAACTTTGCGAAAATGGCAAAATTGCACTGGAAGCCTTTAAAAAAGAGGATTTTGATTTTTGTATTTTAGATGTAATGATGCCGGTAATGGATGGTTTTACATTGGCAAAACACATTCGTAAACTGGATAAAAATGTACCGCTTTTGTTCCTTACGGCAAAAGCCATGCAGGAAGATAAAATTCAGGGGTTTGAAATGGGGGGTGATGATTATCTTACCAAACCTTTCAGCATGGAAGAGTTATTGCTGCGCATGCAGGCCATCCTTCGCAGAAGTAAAACCGAAAAAAAACGGCACGAAAATCCCATCTATACCTTCGGGAAATTCACTTTCGACTATGACCATCAATTGCTCACCATTGATAAAAAACAGGAAAAGCTCACCTCGAAAGAATCTGAATTGTTAAAGCTTTTATGTGACAACCTTAATGAAGTGCTCGACCGGTCGGTGGCCTTAAATAAAATATGGAACGACGACAGTTATTTTAATGCACGCTCAATGGACGTTTATATTACCAAACTACGCAAATTCCTCAAAGAGGATCCGTCGGTCGAATTGCTGAATGTACACGGAGTAGGATTCAAACTGGTGGCTCCTCAAAAGGATTAACGGACATCTTGCTCCACTGTTTTCGACAACAAAAACAAGTACCTTATCGAACACCCCTCACGACCGGTAGATACGTGAGGGTCAGTTTTGATATCCAAGGGTGCCACAGTCCGTCTGACAGGCCTGCATTGGGTTACAGGAAACACGATCAGGTGTTTTTATGCCCGGGTTTATGGCCTGTCTGATTCATCAGACGGATTCATCATTCTTCGTCCACCTCTCCAGCCCGGCCTAGGCCCGTTCGGACCACGGCGGTCGAAAAAACGCCGGTTCCAGCGCATTTGTAAAGCTTTGAGATCACGGTTCTGTTCAGGACTCAAGATGGGCTGCAGATCCCTGCGTAAATTCAGCATCAAATCGCGCTGCCTTTTACGGTACTCCATCATGTTGCCTCGATTCTGACGGGCATAGTTTATCAATACAGGCCTGATGCGATCCATCTGTTCACGAGTAGGCCTTAACACGCGCATAAATTCCTGACGGAAACCCTGTTCGGTATAATAACCCTGAAGCCGGTGCACACGGTTCCGGATAATGATTCCAGACAGCAGAAATCCAAGGATTAATCCAATGACTAAAACCCCAACCAAACTCAATGTATATTTCGATTTTGTATTCATATGACAATTAATTTAAAGAAAACTCAACAACCCCATATCGGGTGTATAACCACTAATTCCCAACAAGCTGTCTAAATTCAAACTACCATTGCTGAAATATAAGCCAATCATCAGCAAGCCAATGGCGGCAATTCCCGACAAGGCAAAAATTCTGAAAACCGGCAGGAACTCGGTGAGCCCTTCCAATTGGGCAGCGGCAAGCTTTTGCATGAGCCGTTGCTCAAATCCCGGTAAAAATTCGGGTTGGAATCGGTTCAACTTCTGAGTAAAACCATTCCATGCTTTCTCGTTTTCCATGGTGTTTTTGTTTTGTTCCATCCTTTTATCCCTCCAGTTTTTCAATAATCGGTTTCAATCTTTCCTGAGCCCTTGCCAATCGCGACAACACCGTGCCCATAGGCAATTTTAATATTTTGGCTGTTTCTTTGGTCGAATAGCCCTGCATCAATCTTAAAACCACAACAGCCCTGTATTTGGGCGCTAACTGCTCAAGCGCTTTCCGCACCAATTCTTCATCATCGCTCCGATGTTCCGGGCTTTGGCCCCGTTGCATGCTGTCGTGTTTCTCTTCCAGGCTTACCCATTGACGCGACTTTCGCTTTTTTAAGGCATTCAGCGACAGGTTAATGGCAATCCGCGTAAGATAAGTTCCCAATGATGCATCTCCTTTGTATTGATCCACCGACCGATAAAACCGGATAAAAGCCTCCTGCCCCACATCGTCTGCATCATTTTGATTGCCCAACATCCCAACAATAACCCGCGCCATCATGGATTTATACTGACGTACAATCTGTTCAAAAGCCTTTTGGTCACCGGCTTTCACACGCTCTACCAACGCTACATCATCCGCATGAAGTTGTATTTCCTTTCCCAAACGACTTTCGATTTTATTTATTGACAAACCTTTCGTGTATTTTATTCCGAAAAATAGTGATTTTAAACGAATTTATCCACGCTTTTTTCTCATCTTTGATTTTCAAAATCAATAATAAACAATGGAACAAACAGAAAAACCCCACATTACCATCCGTAATTTAAAGAAAAGTTTCCGTAACGGAAA
>CBETNY010000098.1:0-6101 GCA_965537275.1 uncultured bacterium
TTGATTGGGGTTTGCAATATGACATTCATTTTAAGGATAAGCAAACATTAACCCTGGCCGGGATCTATAGTAACAAAATTAATGTAACGGCCCACCGCGATTTGTTGACCACTACCCAGACAGGAGGCTATAACGATGTGGTGGCAACGGTTAAAGATACCATTCTTTATCATCCAGATGAAAAGGGAACCATTGTTTTTCCGAGCCGTTACGGTTTTGGATTGAGTTTCCTCAATGAAGGAAAATGGATGGTTGGAGCCGATTTTGTGGTACAACAATGGGACGAATACCAGGTATTTGGCGTTCGCGACTCGCTGCAAAACGATTGGAAATTATCCGTTGGCGGTGAATACACGCCTACACATACTTCCATTTCGAAACTCGCCAAGCGAATGACTTATCGTTTCGGTATGCGCTACAACAAAACTTATCTAAGGCTAAATGGCCGTTCGATTAACGAGTTTGCCGTAAGTGGCGGGGTGAAATTTCCCTTTAAACGATCGCGTACCCATGTGAATTTGGGTTTTGAAATAGGAAGTCGGGGAACTTTAGAGAGTAATCTAATCAAGGAAACTTTTTTTAATTTCTCCTTTGGAATAAATATTGTAGAACATTGGTTCTTTAAACGTAAATACAGATAATCACTTAATACATTTAACATGAAAGCAAAAGTCTTAATTTTAATGCTCGGGCTGGGATTCAGTTTTTCAACCATGATGGCTTCTGTTCCGGTTAAAACCATGACTAATCCTCAGGATAACGGATCGAAGTATGGAAAGGATAGCGTAAAATGCATCATGAATCTCTCTTTGTACCGCGAATTTTACAGACAGTGGAAACAAAGTCACTATAGAAATGCGGCTGTTAAGGATGCTATTGCTCCCTGGACCTGGGCCTTTAAAAACTGCCCCCGTTCCACTGAAAACATCTACGTTGACGGTGCAAAAATTATTAATTATAAAATTAAAAATGCTTCTGGTGCCCGGAAAAAAGCACTTATCGATACCTTGATGATGGTGTACGATAACCGGATTAAATATTTCCCCAATCACTACCGGACCCATTTACCCCAGGAAGGGTATATTTTGGGACGAAAAGGGGTTGATCTTTATCAGGTAGATCCCGGTTCTTATCAGGAAGCGTACAAAATATTAAAACATTCCATCGAACTGCAAGGAGAAAAAAGTAAGGGTGCAGTATTGGTTTATTATTTCAGAGCCGTTACTAAAATGGCCCGTCAAGGCGATATCGATACCGCCGCAGTGGTGGATGCCTATGATCAAGTTTCGGACATTGTGGATGCGAACATCAAAAAGTATGAAGCACAAAACAATAGCCGGAAACTGACCGAATACAAGAACATTAAAGGAAGTATTGAACTTACTTTTGAACCTTTTGCCAAATGCACCGATTTGGTTCGTATTTATCAGAAAAAATATGATGCTGCACCTGCTGACGTCGATTTGTTAAAGAAAATTGTAAAAATTCTTGAGAATAAACGTTGTTCTGACGACCCGCTCTATTTTAATGCCAACGTCAGTTTGTACAAAGCGGATCCTTCACCTGAATCGGCTTATTTGATTGGTAAAATGATGTTGAAAAAAGAACGTTATCAAGATGCTATTACCTATCTAAAATCAGCAACTCAGTTGGAAGATTCGGCTCGTGTGGCTACCATCTATATGTATATGGCCGATGCCTACCGCTCGTTGAATAATTTCCCAAGTGCCAGATCCATGGCTTACAAATCCATAAAATATAACCCGCACAATGGCGCTGCTTATATGCTCATTGGTGATATGTATGCCGAGAGTGCAAAAAAATGTGGTACCAATGATTTGACCTCCAAAGTGGCTTACTGGGCTGCCGTTGATAAATATATTCAGGCTAAAAAAGCAGATCCCGAAATGGCTGCCGCTCTGAATAAAAGAATTGCTATCTATAAGGCTCATTTTCCCACTACCGAAACCATGTTTTTCTATAACATTAAGGCCGGTGACAAATACAAAGTGCCTTGCTGGATTAATGAGGTTACCATTGCCCGCCCGTCCAACTAAAGCATTTGTAATGAACCGGATACGAATGATATTGAGCGTCTTCATTGTTGTGACAATGGGGACGCTTTTTTCATGTGAAAATTCTATCCAAACGGTTCAAAAAATAACTGCACAAGATACACTGGCCGAAGCCGTTGCTGAAAACATAAAGTATGTCAGGACCGATTCGGGGTTTTTACAAATGATTTTGCAGAGTCCCCTTTTGGTAAAATATGGCGGGAAAGACCCCTATACAGAATTCCCCAAAGGATTTTTTATCCGGTTTTTTGATCGTAACGGTCATGCCATTTCGACCCTTAAAGCCAACTACGGCGTACGTTGGGATAAGTTGCAAAAACTGGAAGCACGCAATCAGGTAGTGGTGAAAAACCTTGAAACCGGCGAACAGCTTGATACCGAAAACCTGAGCTGGGACGAACGGAAAGGCAAAATTTATTCCCACTCCTTTGTAAAAATATCCAGCCCCGAGCGTACCTTCTTCGGCGATAGTCTGGTGGCCAGCGAAACCTTTAGCCAGCGAACCGTTTATGGAATCCGGGGGGTGATGCAAATTGAACAGGACAGTCTCCCTTAAAGGAAGATTATTCAGTATATTTGCTGCCATATGTTTTTAATAAGCTGTAATTTTACAACATGACGGGGATTTGGGTTATCATCATACTGTCTCTATTGTTTTCCGCTTTTTTTTCAGGAATGGAAATTGCTTTTGTTAGCTCAAGCCGGTTGCAGCAAGAACTGGACTTGAAAAAAAAGCTCTTGCCTGCAAAAATATTATCAGATTTTTACAACCAGCCCTCCCGGTTTATCGGCGCCCTTTTATTGGGGAATAATATTGCGCTTGTGGTTTATGGAATTGCCATGGCATTGGTGTTGGAGCCTGTAATTGTTCAACAATTACAACATTTTTCACCTGCCTTTCGATCTGAATTTATGGTGCTGGTAATTCAAACCATTGTGTCGACCCTTTTAATATTGGTGGTGGCCGAATTTACCCCTAAAGTGCTTTTCCGGATTAATCCCAATGCTATATTGCATGCGTTTGCCATCCCCATTTGGATCTTTTATTATTTGTTTTACCCTTTTATCATTCTTTATATCGGTATTTCTGAATGGTTGTTGCGCGTATTTGCCGGATTGGATGTGTCAAAAAATCCCTATGTCTTTAGTGCCATCGATCTGGATGAGTATGTTCAGGAATTGCATCAGGATGAAGAGGTGGAAGCCGAGTACAATCAAGAGATTCAAATGATTCAGAATGCCATCGAATTTAAAAACGTGAAACTGCGTGATTGCATGGTGCCGCGTATGGAGATGGTGGTGCTGGCTATTGACGAACCGGTTGAAACCTTGCGAAAACTCTTCACCCGTACAGGCCATTCCAAAATTATGATTTATGGCGATAACATCGATAACATTCTGGGATATGTCCACGCTTACGACCTGTTTACACGTCCCGAAAAGATTGAAAATGTCTTGCGCAAAGCCGCCATTTTTCCCGAAACGATGGCGGCCAAAGATGTATTAAATTATTTTATTCAAAATCATAAAAGCGTTGCCATTGTGGTGGATGAGTTTGGCGGTACGTCGGGAATGGTGACCATGGAGGACATTATCGAAGAAATTTTTGGTGAAATTGAAGATGAGTATGACAAGGAGCAGATTGTAGAAAAACAACTTTCCGAAAACGAATATATTTTTTCGGCTCGTATCGAAGTAGATACCCTCAACGAAAAATATAAGCTGGATATTCCGGTTTCCGAAGAGTATGAAACCCTTGCCGGATTTATTCTGCATCATTACGAAAGTATCCCCAAGAAAAATGAGATCATTCAAATCCCCCATTTCGAAATACAAGTGATTAAAGCATCGGGCAACCGTCTCGAAGAGGTGAAAATCACCAAGCTGACGCATCAGGAAAGCTAAAATCAAGGTTCGTGCTCGTTCCCCGGGTTTTTGGCTGGCGTATAAAAATGGATAAAATGCCGATGGGTCATGACTTTGATCAATTAACTGACTGATACTAAAATCAAAATTGAAAGATTGCTTTTATAATTCAATGCAATTTGTACATTTGCAGCTCGAATTTAAAAAAATATAAAATATTAGGAAAAGATGGCAGCTATTGGAAGAATCAGAAAACATTCAGCGCTCTTGGTGATCGTTATTGGTGGAGCCCTTGTGGCCTTTATCCTTGGCGATTTTATGAAAAAGAATCACCGTAGAGATGTGAATGCAGGTAAAGTGAATGGTGTTGAAATTTCCATTCTGGACTTTAATAAGAAGCTGGACGAAAATTTGGAAAATGTCAAACAACAACAAAAGAAAAACAGCCTTTCCACCAGTGAAACCTTTCGTGTGCGTGAGCAAACCTGGGAACAGATGGTGCGTGAGTTGTTGATGGACGATCAATACAAAGCGCTCGGAATTGATGTTACCGCCGACGAATTGTTCGATTTAATCCAGGGAAAAAATCCACATCCGCTCATTCGTCAGTATTTTAGAAATCCCAATACGGGTGTTTACGACCGCAATATGGTGCTTCAATATTTGCAAAATTTTGACCAGTTGCCCGATGCAGCCCGTCAGCAGTGGAAAATGCTGGAAGATTATATTAAAAATGATCGCATTCGCACAAAGTACAATGCGTTGATTTCCAATGCTTATTACGTACCTAAAGCATTGGCTCAGGCCTATTATGAAGAGAAGAATACCCGTGCCGGTATCGATTATGTCGCTGCCCGTTATGCAAATGTACCTGACAGTCTGGTCCAGGTGACCGAAGCGGACTATCAGCAGTATTACGATGAGCACAAAGAAGCCTTTCGCCAAAAAGAGGCCCGCTCGTTGGAGTATGTAGCCTTTAATGTTTTGCCTTCTCCGGCAGATGTTGAAAAAAGCCGTAAAGAAGCCATCGCCACACTGGAAGATTTTATGCATACTTCCGATCCGGTTCGTTTTGCAAGTGCCAACTCCGATCATCCTTTTGATACTTCATGGATCAAAAAAGGCAGGTTCCCACAAAAAGTGGATTCACTTTTGTTTCATGCAAAAGCCGGTGTGGTATCCGATCCTTATCTCGAAAACAACACCTTTAAAATTGTTCGCTTGTTGAAATCGGAGGTTCGTCCCGACTCCATGAAAGCCAGTCATATTTTGATTGCCTATAAAGGGGCCATGAGGGTGAATCCGGTCATAACACGTACCAAAGAACAGGCAAAAAAACTGGCCGACAGCTTGTATAAAGTGTTGCGTCGCCGGCCGGCCAACTTCAGTAAATTTGCTTTGAAATATTCGGATGATGGTTCTGCAAAAAACAACAAAGGAGATTTGGGTTGGTTTGTCGATGGCCAAATGGTTCCCGCCTTTAACGAAGCGGTAATCAAGACAAAAACGAGACGCATGACCGTGGCCGAATCACCCTTCGGATTTCATATTATCAAAGTAACCGGTAAAAAGAATTTCACGAAAAAAGTAAAAGTAGCTGTAGTGTCTCAGGACGTAGTTCCCAGCAACGATACTTATCAGAAATACTTTGCCAAAGCCAGTAAGTTGGCTTCCGAATCGCACGATCAGGCTGCTTTTGAAGCGGCTGCAAAAAAAGCACATTACGCTTTGCGTCAGGTACCTAAGGTATATGAAAACACCTATTCAATTCCCGGTCTTGCAAATCCCCGCGAAATGGTACGTTGGGCCTTTAAGAGCGAAACGGAGTTAGGGGATGTTTCCAACGTGTTCGACCTCGAAGATCAATATGTTGTGGCCGTGGTGAGTAAAAAATTTGAAGCCGGTATTCCTGACCTTGAGGAAGTAAAATCAGACATCAAACCTTTTGTGATCAATCGGGTGAAAGGCAAATATTTGGCTGATAAATTGAAAGCTTTTAACGGCGATTTGAATAAAATGGCCGGTGCGATGAACCTAAAAGTTCAACAGATGGATCCGCTAACCTTTACTACCCGAAACCTGGTTGGTTTTGGTATGGAAGACAAAGTAATCGGTACCGTATTCGGAATGAAAGCCGGCAGTACAAGTCAACCTATTGTT
>CBETNY010000099.1:0-6100 GCA_965537275.1 uncultured bacterium
CGATTATACGGATGTCAATGTGCAATATGGTGAAACACCCAACGGTAGTATTTCCAGAACCAAAGACCACTGGAGTCATTCTACCGATATTACCAGCGGTTTAACAGGTAAGGGAGCCTGGGTAACACCCTTTATAATTGATCCGGTGGATCCAAATACTCTGTATATTGGTTATCAGGATGTTTTTAAAACCACCAATCAGGGCGATGACTGGACCAAAATCAGTTCGTGGGATGATAAAGCGATTCGCTCTTTGGCCATTGCTCCTTCCGATAACAAGGTGCTTTTTGCTGCTACGTACAGTATTTTATACCGGTCGACCGATGGAGGTTCGCATTGGGATGATATTACCGGATCGTTACCGGTTGACCAGGCCAGTATCACCTATATTGCCGTGAAAAATGATGATCCCAATACATTTTGGGTGAGTATGAGTGGTTTTAATGAGTTTGGAGTCTATGAAACAAGTAATGGCGGAACCACCTGGGACAATGTTTCAACGGGTTTGCCTGAACTTCCTGTAAATTGTTTGGTTCAAAATACTCTTAAAACCGATACTACAGAAATTTATGCAGGTACAGATGTGGGAATTTTTGTTCGACAAAATAATTCGCGTTGGATTCCTTTCACGGCAAACCTGCCCAATGTGCCGGTGGATGAACTGGAAATTCAATATGACGGACAAGGCAATGGTGATATTTATGCTGCCACCTTTGGTCGCGGTTTGTGGAAATCACCTCTGTTTACGGGAAAAATCGAAGCCATCAAAGAAGCAAATTTTGAAGCCGATAATACATCTCCAAAGGTAATTGATACGGTACGTTTTACCGACTTATCGAACGTTAATCCAACTTCCTGGAATTGGGAATTTTCTCCGGCTACGGTGAGTTTTGTGAATGGCACCAGCAGTAGTTCACAAAATCCTGAAGTAATGTTTAATCAGGCAGGTCGCTATAACGTGACTTTGTTTGCTACCGGATCGGATTCCACTTATACAAAAACAAAAGTTGACTACATTAATGCGCAAGACGTATTGTCGGTTAATGTAACAGCCAACCGTACTGAAGTATGTTCGGGTGATACAACCCAGCTTTTTGCTACGGTTACCGGAGGATCGGGGAGCTATAATTACAGCTGGAGCACCAGTCCTTTGGGATTTAGTAGTACCGAAGCCAACCCCATTGTAAAACCCTGGGTCGATTCGGTGGTTTACAAAGTAAGGGTCTATGATGGTACAGAATCGGTTACCGGAAGCATTAAGATTTATCGTGTTGAATGTACCGGTATTGGCGACAATGAAGCCCTCACCGGAAAAGTGAAAATTTTCCCTAATCCCAATACAGGTGTTTTTGCCATTGAAGCTGAAAAAACGGTGTATCAGGTGAAAATTTTGAATACACAGGGGGCTTTAATCTTTTCAAAGATTTATAACAGCCGACAGGTTAAAGTAAATGCAAGGCTGGCTAAAGGGGTCTATTTTGTGAAAATAGCCATTGGAAACAGCACGGATATTCGTGGTACTATTAACCGCAAAATAATTGTCAGGTAAGAAGGTTTAAAAGTTTTTACTATTGGAATGGCTTTAGGATGGGGATAACTCATTCTAAAGCCATTTTTCTTTTTATGAGTTTTTAATTGTCGAATTGGGTTCCGGTACTTTTTTTCCACTAAACTAATTTTCCCGGTTTTGGTTTTTTGTGTTTAATTAAGAAAACAGGAAATCAATTACTGATATGAATGCTTATCTTTGCACCATTATAAAAATGAATAAAATGACTCAAATTACATTAAAAGGAAACCCCATTCATACCTTGGGTGATTTACCTGAAAAAGGCAGTGTTGCCCCTGAATTTACATTGGTTAAGACTGATCTCAGTGAATCGAAGCTCTCTGATTACAAAGGGCAAAAAGTAGTATTAAATATTTTTCCAAGCCTTGATACGGCCACTTGCGCTGCTTCGGTGCGACGTTTTAACGCCGAAGCCTCTGCTTTGGACAATACCGTTGTTTTGTGCATATCCAAAGATTTGCCATTTGCTCAGGCCCGTTTTTGTGGTGCTGAAGGGCTCGACAAGGTGATCACTCTTTCCGATTTCAGAACCGGTGATTTTGGCAAAGACTATCAGGTGGAAATTGTTGACGGACCGTTGGCCGGACTTGAATCAAGGGCGGTGATTATTCTTGATGAAGAAGGAAAAGTTATTTATACCCAACAGGTTCCTGAAATTGTTGATGAACCTGATTATGAAGCTGCATTGGCTGTCTTAAAATAAGGTTTTCAATAAATTTAAACAAGAAGGCTCGATAATAATCGGGCCTTTTTTGTAAACAATACCCTTAGTCGTTTTGTGCAATGACCCCGCTACCGATGCAGGTTTTTTCGTTTTCGTCGTAAACTACGGCAAACTGACCCGGTGCAATTCCCGAAATTTTTTGATCTGAAACAATACGAATTCCCTTATCATCACGGATAAGTGTTCCAGAAGTAAATTCAGGCTGGTGTCTGATTTTAAATTTTATTCGGTGAAGCGTACTATAATCGTGTTGGGCATTAAGAAAATGCAGGTTTTCGAGGGGTATCTGGTCGTTGTATTGGGCTATGGGATCGTATCCGTTGGATACATAAATTGTGTTGGTCAGGGTGTCTTTTTTCACCACAAACCACGGGCCTCCACCCAGGCGTAAACCCCTGCGTTGTCCAATGGTGTGAAACCAAAATCCCTTATGTTCTCCAAGTACTTTTCCTGTTTCCAACTCAACAATTTCTCCCGGTTTTTCACCCACGTATTTTTTAATAAAGTCGCTGTAATTGATCTTTCCCAAAAAACAAATTCCCTGGCTGTCAGGACGATGAGCGCTGGGAAGTTTCATTCCCTCTGCAATGCGGCGCACCTCTTTTTTTGGCAAATGTCCAATGGGAAACATGGCTTTCGATAGTTGTGCCGGCGTAATTTGGCCTAGAAAATAGGTTTGATCTTTTACCCGGTCCACTGCAGTGCCTAAAAAGGCACCCTCTTCGGTGTCGTATCGTGTAGCGTAGTGTCCGGTGGCTATACGGTCGAAAGCATTCCCGTAACGGTCGTTAAAAGCGCCGAATTTTATTAAAAGGTTACACATCACGTCCGGGTTTGGTGTAAGGCCTTTCTTGACGCTGTCGATGGTGTATTTTACAACGGTGGCCCAATATTCTTTTTGAAGGTCGACAATATCGAAGGGACACCCATATTTTTTTGCTATCCAGCTGGTGATTTCGATATCTTCTTCGGCCGGACAATCCATGAATGCAGGCTCGTCCTCCATCCCTATTCTGATATAAAAGATATGCGGGTTGTATCCCATCTCTTTCAATAGAGGTACGCTGACAGAACTATCTACTCCGCCTGAAACAAGGGCTGCAATTTTCATCTTTAAATTTTTTGCAAAGGTCGTAAAAATGCGTGCGCGTTTAGAATATTTTACTCATTTTGGGTTCATTGAAATATTTAGTTGATTTTGTGTAATTTTGAGAAAATTAATCAGCTTAAATATTACGATCATGTATGGACAATTTAAAGATCATTTAATTAAAGAGTTAAACGATATCCGCGAAGCGGGATTGTATAAAGACGAACGGATTATTGTCAGCCCTCAGGGTGCTGAAATCAGGTTGGATTCGGGTCAGCAGGTGTTAAATTTTTGTGCCAATAACTATCTTGGTTTATCCAATCATCCTGAATTGGTGAAAGCCGCAAAAGAGGGCCTGGATACCCATGGTTACGGGATGTCATCGGTGCGTTTCATATGTGGAACAACGGATCTGCATAAAACCCTTGAGAAAAAAATTGCCGATTTCTTCGGCACCGAAGATACCATTCTTTATGCAGCAGCTTTTGATGCCAATGGTGGTGTATTTGAACCCTTGCTTACCGAAGAGGATGCCATTATCTCTGACAGCCTGAATCATGCCTCTATCATTGATGGAGTAAGGTTGTGTAAGGCGCAGCGTTACCGTTATCCAAATGCTGATATGAATGCTTTGGAAGAGGAATTGAAAAAAGCGCAGAAAAACCGTTTCAGGCTCATTGTAACGGATGGCGTATTTTCGATGGATGGAAATGTGGCACCTGTGGATAAAATGGTTGAATTGGCTGAAAAATATGATGCGATGGTGATGGTTGACGAAAGCCATTCTGCCGGCGTTGTCGGACACACCGGTCGCGGTGTGAGCGAACATTTTGATATTTTCGGGCATATCGATCTCATAACCGGTACTTTGGGAAAATCCTTCGGCGGTGCCATCGGCGGGTTTACCACCGGACGTAAAGAGATTATCGAAATGTTGCGTCAACGGTCACGCCCCTATTTATTTTCCAATTCGCTTCCTCCCATGGTGGTGAATGCGGGAATCCGAATGATTGATATGATGAGTGAAACAAATGCTTTGCAGGATAAACTTCATGCAAATACCGATTATTTTATGGAGAAAATGCAGGCTGTTGGTTTTGATATTAAGCCTACCCAATCGGCTATTTGCGCTGTGATGCTTTACGATGCGAAGGTGGCACAGGAAATGGCCGCTCGTTTGCTCGACGAAGGTATTTATGTTATTGGATTTTACTATCCTGTCGTGCCAAAGGGCCTTGCCCGCATTCGTGTTCAGTTGTCTGCTGCACATAAACAGGAACACCTCGACAAGGCCATTCGTGCCTTTACCAAAGTGGGTAAAGAATTAGGCGTTTTAAAATAATTTATTTGTTACGGTCTTTCAGGTTTGATAGGGCCTGAAAGACCATTAATTTTTTTGAATTTTGATATTTGGCATAGGAACCGATATTATTGAGGTGGGTCGCATCGAAAAAATGCTGGACAGCAATGAAGCGCTGCGTCAAAAGCTTTTTACAAAATCGGAACAGGTTTATTGTGATAAAGGCAAGGCTACCCGGTACCAATCCTATGCAGCACGTTTTGCCGCCAAGGAGGCCTTTTTTAAAGCTTTGGGTACAGGTTACCGATACGGAATGGCCTTTCATGAGATAGAGGTCTTAAATGATAAATTGGGAAAACCATTCATTATTACAAGCGGAAAAGTGAAAGAATATTTAGATGGAAATACCATTACTAAGATCCATGTTTCTCTTTCACATCTAAAAGAGATGGCTACGGCTTTTGTGATTCTCGAAAAATAAGTCCCTCCCCGTTTATTTTTTGATTATTCAGGATTTTTTGGAATCGGTTTTTAATTTTTCTTGTAAAAAAATGCGGGCAGTTTGGTTGATGGTTTCTTTTACCGGTTTAAAATGCATGCCTGTTGCCTTTATAAACTTTTGGTTGCTATACTTGAAATTCCTATTGGCTGTGGCTGCCGTCTCTTTCGTAATGAGCGGAGGTTTTCGTGTGATCCATGATAGGAGCTTTAATACCCTCCAACTTAGTTCGCTTAAAAAAGGGCCTGCAGGAATTTGTGGCGGTTTTACCTTTAACGCCTCTGCCATCCAGGTAAAAAGTTCCTTGTAAGGGATGTTTTCGGCGGTAATAAGGAATCGCTCATTTGCAAAATCACCTTCCATTAACATGATCATGGCCTTAGCAAGGTCATCCACATCCACATATCCATTGGGACCATGGGTATAAAACAATAATCCTTTATGGACGGTTTGAAACATTTTAATACTTCCGGCATCCCAATTTCCCGGACCGAGTATGATGGTGGGATTTACAATGACAGCCTTGAGGCCTTCTGCAATACCTCTCCAAACTTCCATTTCCGCCTGATATTTACTGTGCGAATAGGTTGACAGTCCCGGAACGTTTTTCCATTCTGTTTCTTCGGTTGTAACCTTTCCATGGTCAGCCCTGCCTAAAGCCGCCACAGAACTTACATAGCAGAGTTTTTTTATCTTTTTTTCTAAAGCTGCATTGACAACATTGGCCGTGCCTTCTATATTGGTTTTTAGTAGGTTCGTTTTATCACCTGCGTCAAATGAAACGATTGCCGCTGTATGGTAAACATAATCAATGCCCTCCATGGCTTCCAGCAGGGAATGGTAGTCAAGGATGTCGCCATCAAACCATTCTATTTCAGAAAATAAGGATTCCCCTTTTTTATCATACCATGAAAATA
>CBETNY010000100.1:0-6078 GCA_965537275.1 uncultured bacterium
TTTTTAAGGCAAACTCAATATGAAAAAAACAAAAACAAAAAAAAGCCACACCTGCGGCATGGCTTTTTTTATGAGAAAAAATAAGTCTATTGATCCCACCAGATACGATCCCAAATGGTCACATCCTGAGGAGTATTGGGGTTATAGGTCAACGCATCGGTTGGATAAGGGAATCTTCTGGGTATTTCCTGACCGGCCAATGGATTGGGAGTCAATTCGGGTTCTCCGGTTCTTCTCCAATCGTTGTAAGCTTCGAAGCTATACATCATGGCAATCCATTTTTGGTTCATAATCAATTTAAACAAATCAGCTCCGGTTGTACCTTCAACTGTAGTTTTCATGTTATCAAACCAAGCTTGATCAAAAACACCGTACTGGTTCAGCGAAGCCGCAATACCAGCTTCTAAAGCAGCTTGAGCACCGGATTCATCACCAGTTTGATATTTACATTCGGCTTCGATAAACTTCACCTCTGCATAAGAAATGATGGTGGTCGGACTTTCCATGGAAGCAATACCAGGTCCGGGAGTTGAAGCGCCATCGGTAGGTTGATCGATGGGTGCACCCACATAAGAACCGGCAGGATAATCAACACCATTCACAGTAATATCAGCACCAATCGGGTTGGCAAATGCGGGTAAACGGGGGTCGTTGGCCTGGCTCAAAATATTCACCATGCGGAAACTTACACGAATATCACCCCGGTCATCCATAAATAAGAACAATGGATTGGCATTTGAGTTACTGGATGAACTATATCCATAATTCATATTACCGTCGTTGCTACTGATTGCTTTGGCAACATTTGCAAGAGCCGTGGTATAAGCACTGGCACCATTCACTTTTGAAAGATGCAAGGCATAACGTGCTTTCAGCGCATAGCAGGCAGCTTTCCATTTGGCAGCATCGCCTTGATAAATCACATCACCTTCCAAAGGGAAGATATTGGCAGAAGCCGGTTCGGAGAAAGCAGCAATTGCCTCATCCAGAAGCGTTTGAATAGCTGCATAAATGCTTTCCTGAGAATCAAATTTAGGTGTCAGGTTGGCTGATCCCTGCAGGGCTTCAGTATAAGGAATATCGCCCCATAAATCGGAAGCATAACCCAGACTGGCAGCAGTCAAGGCCTTGGCAGCACCTTCAAAATAGGGTGATTTTGTAGCCGGGGCTTGCGCTTTCAGCATTAATTGTTTGGCATCCATTAAAATACCACCATAGAGGGCGCCCCAATTGTTGTTGGCATCACCCGAACGGTAAGAATAAGCGCCTTCGGCCTGAGACTGACGGGCCACTCCGGTCATTTGTTGGTCCCAGAGCGACAAAGTACGTAATCCGTCATTTCCTTCGGCCAGGGTAAAGGCAAAACGAGCCTCCACCGACGGCAGCAAAAGATTCATCGGCACATCAGCCGGAGCATCGGGGTCAACATTGATCCCTGTGTCTATCCATTTGTTGCATGAGGTAAACGCAAGTGCAATCAAAATGAACAAACCGAATTTTGTTATTATGTTTTGTTTCATGATTTTATTCTTTTTAGTTTGTAACAATTATTTTTGATTAAAATGACCAGCGTACACCAAATAAGTAAGATTTTGTACCCGGCATGTTAAAGTAGTCCATCCCTTGGGCATTAGAACCACCCAACAAACTGGTTTCAGGATCGATTCCGGTGTATGGAGTACTCAACCATAGATTACGGCCTGTAAAATAGATCTCCAGATTATCCACCCAACTATCTTTCAACAGTTTATTGAAATTGTACGAAATGGTTAATTCTCTCAAACGAACCCAACTGGCATCTTCCAAATAATCGACGGTAGGACCTGTAAAACCGCTACCCTCACCGGAGGTACGCCAGGTTTGATCCAGTTTAACAGCAATGTCATTGGCAGGGCTTCCGGCATCAGCTACCAAGACTCCACCATCCCAGTGGGCTTTTACACCGCTAAAGACATAATCATCTTCGCGGGCCATGGTTTCGCCTGCTGCACCAAAATAATCAAGGGCACCACGGGTACCATTCCACATGGTATTTCCCTGACGGATATCAACCAGTGCATATACTGAGAATCCATTAAAATGGAAAGAGTTGGTAATCCCCATTGTCCAGTCAGGATTAACTTTACCTAACGGGCGTAAGGTGTAATCACCTGCAGGATAACCGGTAGCATCATCAATCAAGACATTTCCATTATCATCTCTCATCCAGTCGTAACCATAAATGGTTCCATACTCTTCACCGGCTACAGCACGAACCTGAGGATCGGTAAATCCACCGAGGAAAATCGAACTTACATTGGGAGCCAACGATTCAACCACGTTCTTAATTTTTGAGAAGTTCACCTGAATGTCCCAGGTAAAGTTTTTCATTTGAACCGGTGTAGCATACAAACTGATTTCAAAACCTTTTGACGACATGGAAGCAGCATTTTGATACATGCTATAGAAACCGGTTGAAGGATCAACATCAACAGGAAGCAGCAAGTCGGTACTTAGGTTATTAAAATAGGTAACATCCAAACCCAAACGGTTTTTGATAAATTTCATATTGGTTCCTACCTCAAAGGTACGGGTACGCTCAGGTTTCAAATCAACGCTTCCCATGGTATTCCCATAAGTAAAACCATTGTAGCTAACACCCCCTGTGGTAAGCGGGAAACTAATACCATCGGTCCAGCCGTCACCTATCCCAGCTTGTCCGTAATAGGTTAAGGTGCTATAAGCACTGGCATCGTTAGCCGTAATAGCATAGGATGAAAAGATTTTAAAGTAAGGAAGAATTTCGTTGTCTTTTAAGAAAGGCAATTCCGAAAGAATGATACTTCCGTTTACCGAAGGATAGAAAAATGAATTGGCTCCTTCGGGAAGGGTGGTTGACCAGTCATTTCTACCGGTTACATTCAAGTATAAAGTACTGTTGTAGCTTACTCCCACATCAAAAAAGACACCCATCATACGTTTTTCATAGGTCGATTCACCGGTGAGTACGTTGGCACTGTTACTCAAGTTGTAAAAATCAGGAATCGAAAGGCCGGTGGCCTGTCCCCACACGTAATTTGATTTACGCTGTTGCAGGTTCCATCCGAAGTTGGCATACAATGCTGTTTTTTCGTCCAGATTCCAATTCATATAGGCCAACAAGTCGCTATTGAGGTCGAAATGGTTGTATGAAGAAACGGTTACCTGGCCAACAGATTTTGTTCTTGAGCCAATGGCAAAATGTTCTTTCCGGTAATGGTTGTAATAGTCAACACCCGGGCGGAAAGTAAAATGCAACCATTTTGCAGCAAAATAATCAAGCTGCAGGTTACCGATGATACGGTTTGTTTTATCAAAATAGATATTTTCGTTGGCTGTCCAATAAGGGTTATCATAACCACCGCCATGACGATAGTTACGTTGGGTACCATCGGGGAATTTGTAACCGGCAGCGTTATTAAAGGTTGGAGGCGTTCTCATTAAGCCCAGCATAACCCCTGAGGTGTTAGAACCTTGCTGAATACGGTCGCCGCCATCAATCATATAGTTGGCATTACCCGAAACTTTAAATTTATCGCTTAATTCGGTTTGGCCCGATACTTTAAAGGTATTTCTACGAATAACATTATTCGGGATTACACCTTCGTCACGCATATCGGAAGCAGAAATATAAAAGTTTGACTTATCATTTCCACCGGATAAACTAACCGAATTGTTGTTGGTAATTCCGGTTTGGAAGAAATCAAACTGATCATATACTTTCACAGGTCCCAAGGTAGGATCGGCATCGGCTTTAGGTACGATGGCACCATCCACATCGAAACCGGGATAAGACCAAACTGAAGGATCTTTTGAATAGCCTGATTCGGAAATTTTAGGACCCCATGAAGCAAAGAAACCCGAATACCATGTTCCGGCCCAACCTTGCGCATATTTGGTATTTAATTCGGGAACCTGACTGATTTTACTAATGGTAGTAGAAGAATTAATGCTGACATTAATTTTTTTACCCTTGGTGGCTTTTCCCTTTTTGGTAGTGATTACAATCACACCATTCGCACCACGGATACCATAAAGTGAAGTAGCCGCACCCCCTTTCAGCACACTAACACTGGCAATGTCTTCAGGGTTAATATCCTGGGCACGGTTTGAAGTAGCAACACCGGCTACCGATCCGCCACCACCCGAGTTGTCAATCGGAACACCATCCACAACAAACAATGGCTGGTTATTACCAATAATAGAGGTGGCTCCACGAATGGTGATATAGGAGGCACCACCTGCAGCGCCACTGGCTTTGGTAATGGTAACACCGGATACACGACCCTGCAAGGCGTTTACCACATCCGTATTTCCACTTTTGGCAATATCAGCCGAATTCACATCCTGGACATTGTAACCCAAAGCTTTTTTCGATTTGGTGATACCGATAGCCGTCACAACTACCTCGTCCATCTGAAGCACATCAGGATCCATTACCACGTTAATTTGATTCTGGTTGCCCAGGGTCACCTCTTTCGTCTTCATTCCCACATAGGAGAATACCAGAACTTTATACCCAGGCTTTACCTCGAGCATGTACTTACCATCCAGGTCGGTGGTAGTACCTACAGTAGTACCTTTTACCTGAACAGTAACTCCCGGTATGGCAGAGCCATCCTCTGAACTGGTAACAATACCACTAATAGTCCTTGTTTGTGCGAGAGCAAAATTAAGCCCTGCAAAAAGCAAGAACGCTAGCATAATTGTAATTTTTCTCATAATGATAAATTTTGGTTAATGATAAATAATTTTAAATCAAAACTTTTCTATAGGCCTTGATTTTTAGCAAGTTCAAATCTATAAAAAATATTATTAACTTTTATTAACACAACGATTTTTTTTTAAAAGCAAAATTCTATCTCTTTTATTTTCAAATTCATAACCCCATTATATCACACTTTTTTAACATTTTAAGATACCTGCTTTTATCTTATATGCAAAAATTTATGCATGAATATATCGCTATACAAAGTAAAATTGAAGCATTCTCTGCCAATAATAATAATTCTTATCCTTTATTTTGAGGATTTAAAGAAGGTTTGATGCAATGAACCGTGTCTCAAAAAGGGACAAAGCTTAAAGCCCTTGTATCCGGAAATAACTGTTTTGTACTATTTTAACGGATGATGCCCCATAAAGTCCGGTCAAAGTTCATCATGGAAAAGCAGCATCCGGCATGGGTAACATTTAAAAACCAGGCAAAAAAAACCCGGCAGAAGCCGGGTCGGATAGGTTTTCGCTAAATATCTTAAAGGGTATTGTAATAAACGAGTAGCCGTTTCAAATCGCCTTCGCGTCGAACCTTAATCTTTTGTTCGCGTGCAAAAGATTCAAGTGCTTTTTTGTGATCTTTTAAAACATTCAGTAAGCTTTTAAGGTTTCTAACAGGAATGGCCGGTTTTTTATTCAGGCTCACATAAAAGGCGGGGGGTTTTCTTTCAAACTTGGGGGGTTGAGGATCTTTATAAGCGGCGGCAGGTTCTGCCTCACGGAAAACGATTCTATATTTCACCAATCCCTGGGCTTTCCCGCGGTTAAGCAACCGGAAGTAACCGGCTTTTAACAAATTTTTATCGGCCCGGTACAATCGGTAGATAAAAATATCGTGCCCAATTTTAACTTCCTTAATATTACCCGGAAAATCAATGGCCAAAGCCTGCCCGTCGGCATTTTTAAATTCAATTTCGTCGGTATAAATATTATAACGCAGCGGCACGCCAGTATAGCGAACGTTTTTACCTGTCAATACATAGCCCGTTTGAAACTCCTTTGACAAGTAGGGAGACCCTTTAATGTCGGCTTCCGTCAAAAAATGCCGGTTACCCTGAGGCCGGGTATGCTCGAGCTGTTGAAAATCGTTCCAGGT
Source organism: uncultured bacterium (assembly GCA_965537275.1). Classification (GTDB taxonomy): domain Bacteria; phylum Bacteroidota; class Bacteroidia; order Bacteroidales; family F082; genus Sulfidibacterium. The sequence continues at coordinate 5,888 of CBETNY010000100.1, forward strand.
TTTGGTAATGGTAGGCTCTTGTGCAAAAAGGCTTACGGTTAAAAGGTTAAAAAAAAGGAATAAAATCTTGGTTTTGGTTTTCATAATGATTATTATTTGTTATTAAACTTGTTTAAAGTCAAATTATTTTTACATACGTATCTGACTAAAAATCAGACAATAAATAACCTTTTTAATGTGCCTGCCCCTTC
>CBETNY010000101.1:0-6033 GCA_965537275.1 uncultured bacterium
AATCCCGAAGGAATTTTTGAAAAAAATTAAAAACCATCATCGGCGCATCAAAATAGGAATTAGCCTGAAAACCGGCAGAGAAAAAATATCTATTATATTTGCATATGTTTAATAAAAAAAATTATCGATCATGCTAAATCTACGCAATGAGTTCATTATGGCTCCGGTGAAACTGGGGTATAGCGATGGTAGCGGAGTGGTTACCCAACGGCACCTTGATTTTTATGCATCACGCAGCAAACACCTTGGTGCCATCGCTTTAGAGCCGCTATATATGGATGCAGGCTTGCGCGAATTACCCACGCAACTTGGCATTGACCATGACAACAAAATAGATGGGTTGGAAAAGCTTCTTGCCATCATTCATAAAAATGGCGCCCAAGCCATTGCCCACATCAATCACCCGGGGCGTATGGCCAATCCGAAAATTCCAGGTAATTATTACTGGTCGTCAACCGATAAAGCTTGCGAAAACGGTGGTGCCATCCCCAAAAAAATGGATAGAAATATGATGGACAAGGTGATTGATATGCATGTTGAAGCTGCCAAACGAGCCGAAAAAGCAGGTTTTGACATACTTGAACTCCAAATGGGACACGGATATCTGATGGCTCAGTTTTTATCGCCGGCAGTAAACGATCGAGACGATTCCTACGGCGGAAGCTTTGAAAACAGGATGCGTTTTCCCCTGGAAGTTCTTCGTGCCGTTCGCTCGGCCATCACCCTGCCGCTCATCATCCGTATCAGTGGAGACGAAATGATTCCTTCCGGATTTCACGTGGAAGATATGATTAAATTCGCAAAGGTCATTGAACAGGAAGGCATCGACGCCCTTCATGTTACGGCCGGTTCGGCTTGCAGTACGCCACCCTGGTTTTTTCAACACATGTTTATCCCCAAGGGCAAAACATGGCAACTGGCCGATGCCATCAAGCAAAAGGTGAATATTCCGGTGATTTTTGTGGGAAGAATCAATTCGGCGAAAGACATTACCTTGTTAAAAGAAAAATACGGAGCCCAATACCTTGCACTGGGACGGGCACTGGTTGCCGATCCTGATTTTGTCGGGAAACAACTGCATCAGGTTGCCGGTTTGATACGACCCTGCCTGGCGTGCTCAGAAGGCTGCTTAGGTGGTGTAAAAGCGGGAAAAGGATTGGGGTGTGTTGTCAATCCATTGGTAAACACAGGATTATCTGAAATCGAAAAAGCCACCGAGCAAAAACACTATGCCGTAGTGGGTGGTGGTTTGGCCGGTATGCAGGCAGCCATCAGCCTAAAAGAACGTGGACACCAGGTCACGCTTTTTGAAAAAGAGCGACTGGGAGGACAGTTTAACCTTGCCTACCTACCCCCCAACAAGGAAAGCCTGAAAGAAATTGTCGATTATTACGAAGCCGAAATAAAAAATCTGGACATTGAAGTCCGGCAAAAGGAGGCTACCGCTTCCGACCTTATTTCTGAACCTTTCGACGGAGCGATTATGGCAACGGGAGCATTACCTGCCGTGCCTCCCATTAAGGGCTTAACCGAATATTACTGGACAGAATTTCTCGAAGACCAACACCTGCCCGATCATAAAAAGGTATTGGTGATTGGAGGCGGTCTTATTGGACTGGAGGTAGCCAGCAAACTTGTCGACAAAGACAATCAGGTGATTATTGTTGAAATGCTGGATGAGATTGCCCGTGGAATGGAAATGATAGAGAAAGCCATGACACTGAAAAAGTTAAAAGCCAAAGGCGCCCAAATATTGACCCAATACACCGTAACGGAAGTAAATGACAACCGGGTGAAAATTAAAGGCCGGGAAGGCGAGCAAACCATTGAGGCAGTGGACAAAATTGTGGTAGCCACCGGTATGCGGCCTTATCATCCCATCGAAAAAGGAGAGGGCCTGCCTCCATTCTATTTTATCGGTGATGCCGCCAAGGTAGGAAAAGCCCAGGAAGCGATTCATGATGCCTATGTATTGGCCATGAAACTCTAGCATCCGTTAAATTTAAAAAAGTTTATACAACACAACCGGACTGTCCCCCTGTTTTAGGACAGTCCGGCTTAAAAAGATCAGTTTGAAAACAAAAAAGTGTAAATGGTTTCCGGTTTGTCCCATGAAATATTATTGGGAAAAAGGGAAACTCGATTCCCGTTGGGTGAAGGCCTATTGTTTTGACGATTGGATGTCCTGTGTACGCTATCAAAAGGAAGAGGCAGGCATTGAACATCCCGACTACATGCTTCCTGATGGGACCATTGATGAAAATTTACGAGATTAATTCAATTTCAGTGAAATAGACCTCCATTTCAAATAAAAGCCAAAAAGCAGGTAAACAGGCGGATAAATTAAAACAATTATCCTCCATGGCGTTGCCGCACGACTTCGTACATCAAAATAGCAGCAGCCACCGAAACGTTCAACGATTCAATTTCGCCCAACATGGGAATTTTCACTTTCAAATCGGCCATTTTCAGATACTCGGCTGAAATTCCTTCACCTTCGGAGCCCATCATTAAGGCTAGCGGGCCGGTCAAGTTTTCTTCAAAATGCAGTTTTTCGGCTTTTTCGGTAACGGCGGCAAGGCGTAGTCCACTGTTTTTCAAGTAAGACAACGCATTCTTTAAATTATGCTCACGGCAAATGGGAATTTTATAAATAGCGCCGGCAGATGATTTAACGGTACCCGAATTGAGCGAGGCAGCCCCTTTGTCAGGGATTAAAACCGCATCTACACCCGCGCTGTGGGCACTCCGCAGAATGGCCCCAAAATTCCGCACATCCGTTACCCGGTCAAGCACAAGAATAAAAGGCTCTTTCCCTTCCTCGTATAGGGTGGGTAGTATTTGCTCAATTTGATAAAAACTTACCGGCGACAAAAAAGCAATAATCCCTTGATGATTTTTACGGGTCACCCGGTTCAACTTTTCAATGGGAACCATCTGGTAAGGAATTTTGTGCGCTTTCAAAAGCGGCATCAGTTCACGAAAATTGGTCCCGGTAAGCCCCTTTTGAATCAACACTTTTTCCACTTCTTTACCGGCATGTATCGCCTCCATCAAGGGACGCAGGCCGTAAATCCATTCCTGCTTATTCTCCGTTTCTTTCATACCATTATTCGTCAAGGTATTTTTTATTGATATTTTTGGATGTTTTCAAACCCAATGCTTTCAGTTTCTCCACCTGGCCCACCAAATTACCACGACCCGATTGCAACTTTTTATGCGCATCGTTATACGAATCAAGCGCACGCTCGAGATTGATCCCTACCTTTTCCAAATCTTCCAAAAAGCCAACAAATTTATCGTAAAGTTTCGCCCCTTGGCTGGATATCTCAAGGGCATTACGGGTTTGCCTTTCATGCCGCCATATAGAAGCCACGGTGCGCAGTGTCGCCAACAAGGTGGTGGGACTTACAATGACAATCCGTTTTTCCCAGGCAAAGTTAAATAATTCGGGGTCTGCCTGAACAGCTACCCCAAAAGCCGGTTCAACCGGCATAAAAAGCAATACAAAATCGGGGGTATTAAGTCCCTGTAGTGTGTCGTAACGCTTCTCACTCAACTCTTTCACATGATTTTTTATGGACAGCAGGTGCTGTTTTAATGCCAACTCTTTTTGTTGCTCCTCATCGGCTGCGATGTACTTCTGAAAAGCCGTTAAAGAAACTTTCGAGTCGATAATCAGGTGTTTTTCTTCGGGCAAGGCAATCAGCACATCCGGACGATACATCTTTCCATCTTTACCCGTAGTGGATTGTTGCAAAAAGTACTCTTCGTCTTTAATGAGCCCCGAACGCTCCAAAATACGTTCCAACACTACTTCACCCCAATTTCCCTGCTTTTTCGAATCCGATTTTAAAGCACGCGTCAAGTTTCCGGCCTCTTCTCCCAATTTCATATTTAAATCGTGTAATCTTTTGAGTTCGGCTTTTAAATCGGTTTGATCTTTCAGCCCTTTCTGGTAGGTATCTTCGACTTTTTTTTCAAACAAAGTAATTTTTTCTTTCAACGGATTGAGCAACTCACTCATATTTTTGTGGGAAGCCTCATTAAACTCGCGTGTGTTTTGTTTCAAAATGGCGTTGGCAATGTTCTGAAATTCGATTTTAAATTTTTCCTGAAGTTTGGCCAATTCATTTTTTTCGGTTTCCAACTTCTGCTGTAGGTGACGGTAATCAGATTGTGCCTCAACCAGTTTTTTTTCTAAATCCTGCCTTTCAGCGTTCACCTGATCCAATTTTTCAGACAACAAAACCTTTTCCTCACCTGTTTTTGAATTTCTTTCATTTAGCACTTCAATTTGTTTCTCCAATTCCACTTTCTCAGCCTGGCTCGAAACCAAAGCCTGCTGATGTTCCATTTCGAGGTTGGCACGCAACGATTTTAATTTCATTTGTAAAAGCAACCAAATCAGCACCATACCCAGTAACATGCCGGCGATAAAAAAGAGTATTTCCATTGTTTATTTTTTTTAGTAAAGATAGCATAATTCGGAATTCATCAAATAACAGCCAACACCCTTTAGAATATTTTCTATATCTTAGCCAACGAAACCGTTTCGACATGGAGTATAAGTTGCAAAGCCACGGATAATCATTGACAAGCAAATTTTTTAATAAACAAATGTTATTATGAAGACTTATTTAACCTTAGCCCTCTTTCTTTTTTCAATTATTTCCGTTCATGCCCAAAACGACACCACCAGGTATTGGAAAACCAGTGGATCGGCAAGCATCAACTTTAACGAAAACTACTTCTCAAACTGGGCTGCGGGAGGGGCAAATGCGTATGGTGCAGTGGGCAAGTTCGTGATGGATGCAAATTATAAAAAGAATAAAAACATTTGGACGAATCATGTTAAAATGGCCTTGGGGTACTCTGTTTTGGAAGGATCGAAATGGCTAAAGACTGCCGATCAAATTGAATGGACTTCTATCTATAAAAGCCAACTAAACAAAAAGTGGCTGTTTACTGTTTTGAGCAGCTTCAAAACCCAGTTTGCCAATGGATATGACTATAAAGTAGATTCCAGCACTGTTATTTCCGGATTCCTATCACCTATGACCCTGGAACTTGGTCCCAGCATGCAATACATTTTCAGCAAACATTTAACGACCTACCTGTCGCCGGTCTCACCCAGACTTATCTATGTCAACAGCCAGCGTATTGCCGATAACGGTTCGTTTGGTTTAAAACCGGCGGTGAAAGACTCCACCGGGCAAATCATTACACATGCTAAAAAATACACCTTGGGTTTAGGGATGAATATCCTGATTGTATTGGATTACCCCATTGCGAAAAATGTAAAAATCAATTCAAGGCTTTCGTTGTACTCCGATTATTTTCATAACCCCCAGAACATTGATGTAGATTGGCAGGTTCTGCTTGGAATGAAAGTAAACAATTGGTTAAATGTTGATATATCAACGCAATTGCTCTACGACGATGACGTAATGATTACTGACAAAAACGGTAATATAGGCCCACGTGTTCAATTTAAGCAATTGTTGCTTCTAGGTGTTGGATATAAGTTTTAAATGAAAAAAATCGGACTTTTATCAGATACGCATGGGAGTTTTCCTGAGCAGGTGAATGAGTTCTTCTCTGATAGCGACGAAATTTGGCATGCCGGTGATATTGGCAACGAACAAGTGGTGAATCAACTGGAGGCCATCAAACCTTTGCGAGCTGTTTATGGTAATATTGACGGAGGTAAACTTCGAGTCGATTTTCCTGAATATGCTTTATTTGAAATTGAAGGATTACGGGTGCTCATCATACACATCGGAGGCTATCCGGGTCATTATACAAAACAGGCAAAAGCCTTGATAGAAAAGTATCGGCCCGGGTTGTTTGTTTCGGGACACTCGCATATCTTAAAGGTCATCCACGATTCAAAATACCAATTGCTGCATATCAATCCGGGTGCCGCCGGGAAATCAGGATTTCACAAAAAAATCACGCTGGTACGTTTTAATATCGATAAAGGACGAATCAGTGATCTCGACGTGCTCAACATCGACCGGAATAAGCTGA
>CBETNY010000102.1:0-6022 GCA_965537275.1 uncultured bacterium
ATTTTTTAGAGAAAAATATAGTTGGCAAAGTGTTTACTACCACTTTCAAAAGTGGAGTAAAAATGGCAGTTGGGAAAGAGTTTGGAATAGTATTTTGAAAAAGTACAAACATCTTTTGGATTTATCAAGTATTCAGCTTGATGGTACACATACTCCTGCAAAACGAGGTGGCGAATCAGTAGCTTATCAGGGACGGAAAAAGAGTAAAACTACTAATAACCTTATTATTACTGATAGTCACGGTATTCCTTTAGCCTGTAGCAATCCAATAGCAGGGAATCACAATGATGCCTTTAATCTGGTCAAGACATTTAGTAAAATGACACATTCTATACAACTGGCAGATATCCCTATTGATGGTTTGTTCTTAAATGCAGACGCTGGATTTGACACAACTGACTTTCGATCATATTGTTATGCAAATGAAATATTTGACAATATTGATAAAAACAAAAGAAATGGAAACGTGTATGAAAGCCAAACTGTTTTTGATGAACTACTTTATAAAACACGTTTTGTAATAGAAAGAACTAATGCTTGGCTTGATGCCTTCAAAGCAGTTTTGATACGTTTTGAAACGAATGATTTACACTGGAAAGGCTTGATGTTACTGGCTTTCTCAGTCATTTTATTACGGAAACTTTAAACAACTTTATACTTTATCAGCAAGCGTTTTGAATATTTAACGTTAAAAAGTATGATTATTTTATCCAGCCCCACTTTTCAAAAACAGGCTTTACTTTTTCGCTTTTAAGAAAATTGAAAAACTTTAGCACAGATTTATTGACTGTTCCTTTGTGAGTTAAAGCAATTCCACAGTCTCTGTAAATTGTATATTTCTCATTTACCGGAACAAAATCAGCCAGCTTATTATTTGAAACTTGCCAAATGTTCCAGGTTATCCATACATCTAATGCTTTATTTGTCATCCATTCTTTTTTGGCAACACCACTGTTCGCAGCATAATACACAATGTTGTTCCGTAATTTTTCCAACAGTTCGATATCTTGTGTTTTACCGATCATATCTTCCCAAACGCCGGTTAATCCGGCTCCGTTAACAACCAATATTTTTATTCCGGGCTTTGTTAAATCTATTAAACTATTAATTTTCATAGGGTTACCTGGACGAACCAATAAACCGGATTTTCGTAAGAAAAGTGGTGTTATCGTTTTTTTATCTAAAGAAGTATTAAATATCCGGCTAAAGTTTGTCATCATAAATTCAGATCCACTGTAGATGATATCGGCATTTGATTGAGCTGATTTCCTCCAGTTTTTCAAAGGGCCTTTTGTTACTTTGATAATTATATGATTCTGACTGCTATAAATCTGTGCAGCTTCGTTTATGGCCGGATAAGGGCCGCCTGGGCCATATACATATACCGTGTCTGTTTGTGCATTGAGTTTAAATAGCAACAAAAACAGGCTTAATAAGAGCCATACTTTTTTATGTTTCATTTTTTCTTTTATTATTTTATTGATAGTGACTAAACAAAAAGCCGGCTTGCCAAAAAAGTGATCTTTGAAAAGCCGGCTGAAAATCTATGCTTCAGGATAGTTTAATACCCACCGTTACCCGCTGATCCTGAATTTACGGGAGCTTTCATCGTAGTCAGATTAACCACAGGCCAAATACCTCCCGGTTTAGGAACGCTGACCCCTTTGGTTTCACCGCGGGAAGCATCCTGACCGAAATAATATAAAGGCCATCCCTTATAGGTCATCTGTTTTTTTCCATAAACGGTAATCTGCCCAAAATCAGCTTTGTTGTAAATTGATGGAACAGCGCCCAACGGTTCCTCGTAAATAGGCCATACCGCATTATTGCTGAAATCAGATTTGGTAAAATTATTGGTGTTGGCGCTGTCTTTTACAAAGCGGTACAGCGTTCTGCCGTGTGCATCGGTCAAATAAGGCGTCAATTCATTGCCGGGTGTGTAATCGGATTTATAATCAATACCATCCAAGCCGTTCAGCTGTCCAACGGCAAGCATGACCGAGTAGTCGGGTTTAGCCACAAACCAAACGTTTTTAACGCCTTCGCCATTTACATCACCTTTGGCTTTGTCATTTATAAAGTAATAAAGCGGCCATCCTTTATAAGTAGTTTGCATTTTTCCATCGCTACGGGTTATCACGCCAAAATCTTTTGCATCGAGACCTGTTCCGAGATATGGACTGCCATTATAATATAAAGGCCAATTGGCAAGACATCCATCTACACAGGCGGATTGTCCGTCGGCATCTTTGGAAAAATAATAGAGGGTCATGCCTTTTTCATCTACTAATATTTTCCCAATATTGGCATTGGTCTCAAGGTAAACGCCCGGCTTTGCAGCAGGTGAAGGCACAGGATTGTTTTTTTTACAAGCAGAAAGAAACAACAAGCTTCCTGTCAGTAATACGGAGAAGAGGATTAATTTTTTCATTTTTAATAAGTGTTAATTTGACATTCATTTGATTTATTTTTCTGCTGCAAAGAAAGAGTACTTTCAAAGCCCTGACAAAACATTGTTACCCAATAGGATTCATCGCTAACTGAAATAGAAAGATAACGGATAAAGGGTTTCTTCTCCTTTCTGAAATGCCGAAAAATGAAGTTGAAATGACTTTTTTCGCACCTAAAAAACAAATTTTAATACGTTTGGAAAAGATTTTACTTAGAATTTTTTCTGTTTTTGGCTTTATCACAATCCGGTATCTGAGAAAATGCTTCCAATTGATTATTTAACATGGTTGATTGTTTATGCAAACTCTCTATTGCTGTTTGGCTCTGCTGCAACTGCATAATATACTTTTCATTGGGCTGCCATAATTCAGGATGCTCAGACTGGCCATACAAAGCAATCATCATTGCATCTTTCTTGTCAGTTTTTGCTCTAACCATTCGCATCCTGACAAAATGTTTAGTCTGTAAGGGGTTAACAACAGACACCTTTATGCCTTGCTCAAATAGATATTGGGCTAAAAATAAATAGTAAGGCCCTGTTGCTTCCATCACACAGTGATCCCCGTTATTAATTAGTTTTCTAAACTTGTTAAAACCTTTCGCATTATTTCCAAATTTAAAAAAAGAGAACTTTTCATCTTTTCTTTGATAACCCACATCAAAACTTGTTTTTGATATGTCAATTCCTATAACTTTGCACATAACGTAATGTTTTATATCGGAAGGGGATTCTACTTTGTCTTATCAATCCTAAATACAGGCTCGCACGGCCTAATGAACTGTTCAATATCGAAGTAGAAGGAGAAAGGGACTAGCATTTCGAACTGGTTTTAAAACCGAATGACAGACAATAGTCTTTATCTTTCTCCTTTTCCTTCTGATTGTTTAACAATATTCAAATGTAAAACTTTCATTCTTTATTTGATTTTGCAAACATAGGATGACAGCGTGATGCTTGATGCGAGACGCTTTTGCTTTTTAAACACAAAAAGAAAAATTTAATCAACCCCTTTTATTTGTTGCGAATCTTTTCTTGCAATCGTTTGCGGAAACAAAAAACTGCCAGCTTCACTTTTTTGTAATTTATAACTATTAGTAAATCAACATAAAAACACTTCTGTTCACAATACGTGAAAAACAAAAACGAATTTTTTTATTCACGATAAGATTACGTTTATATTTGAACCCCGATACAATGAAAATGCCAGCCAGTAAATTAAGATGGATTCATGAAAAGTAAAACCTCCCGCAAAGCGAAGCTGATATTAGAAGATGGCACCTCATTTTCGGGATATTCATTCGGTTACGAAGCGTCCGTGGCCGGTGAAATTGTTTTCAATACGGCCATGACAGGATATCCGGAAAGTCTTACCGATCCGTCTTATGAAGGGCAAATCCTGGTTTTGACTTATCCTTCGGTAGGAAATTACGGTGTCCCCCGCACGGAAATCCATGAAAGGATGCCTGTTGCTTTCGAATCGGATCACGTCCACATCAGTGCCCTGATTGTTTCTGATTATTCCGAAAAACACAGTCATTGGAATGCAGCCAAGAGCCTCGGACAATGGCTGAAGGAAGAAAAGGTACCTGCCCTTTCCGGTATTGATACCCGGAAATTAACAAAACACATTCGCGAAAAAGGGGCTATGCTAGCCAAAATCATTTTTGATGAGGACATCCCTTTTTATAATCCCAACGAAACCAATTTGGTGGAGAAAGTCAGCATTCGTGAAAAGCAAATTTATGGTTCCGGGCGGTACAAAATTTTGCTGATTGATTGTGGTGTGAAAAACAACATAATCCGTTATCTTTTGCGTTATGATACGCAGATCATCCGCGTGCCCTGGGATTATGATTACAGTAAAGATGACTACGATGGCCTGTTTATTTCCAACGGCCCCGGCGATCCGCAGGTTTGTGTTCCCACCATTAAGCATTTAAAATCTTCCCTTTTACAGGACAAACCCATTTTTGGGATTTGCCTTGGGCATCAGTTGATTTCTTTGGCTTCGGGAGCACAAACGTACAAACTGAAATTTGGTCATCGCAGTCACAACCAACCCGTTATTGAAGCCGGAACCAACAAAGCTTACCTGACTTCGCAAAATCATGGATTTGCCGTGGATGACGACAGCATTCAGGAGGATTGGGAAATTTATTTCAGCAACCTCAACGATGGAAGTAACGAAGGAATAAAGCATAAAAGCAAGCCGGTTTTTACCACTCAATTTCACCCCGAAGCTTCCGGCGGGCCTACCGACACGGCTTTTTTATTCGGAACTTTTGTGGATGAAATAAAAAAATGGAAAGGACACTGAAAAAATTACATCATGAACCACACTCCCGACAAGCAACAAATCAAAAAAGTACTGGTCCTCGGTTCAGGAGCGCTCAAAATTGGTGAAGCCGGCGAATTTGATTACAGCGGTTCACAGGCCCTAAAAGCGCTGAAAGAGGAGGGTATTCAAACGGTACTCATCAATCCGAATATTGCCACGGTTCAAACTTCTGAAGGATTTTCCGACAAAATTTATTTTCTCCCCGTAACGCCCTTTTTTGTTGAACAGGTGATAAAAAAAGAAAAGCCACAAGGAATTTTGCTGGCTTACGGTGGACAAACGGCACTGAATTGCGGTATAGCGTTGTATAATTCCGGCATATTTGAAAAATACAATGTGCAGGTGTTGGGGACTCCTGTGGAAGCAATTATAGAAACCGAAGACAGAGAGAGGTTTGCTGCCAAATTACAATCGATTCATGTTAAGACGCCTAAATCGGTTGCTGTTGTTTCGGTAAAAGAGGCGGTAGCTGCTGCACATGAAATTGGTTATCCGTTAATTGTACGTGCGGCTTTTGCCCTGGGAGGACAGGGAAGCGGCTTTTGCCAAAATAAATCGGAGCTGGTGAAATTAGCAGAGATGGCTTTTTCTTATTCTGACCAGATATTAGTGGAAGAATCGTTAAAAGGCTGGAAAGAAGTTGAATATGAGGTGGTTCGCGACAATTTTGACAATTGCCTTACGGTTTGTAACATGGAAAATTTTGACCCTCTCGGCATCCATACCGGTGAAAGTATTGTTGTGGCTCCCTCGCAAACCCTGAGCAATAGCGAATATCACAAACTACGGAAATTGTCCATTGAAATTGTTAAATCGGTGGGTATTGTCGGTGAATGTAATGTGCAGTATGCCCTGGATCCGGACTCTGAGGATTACCGCGTGATTGAAGTCAATGCCCGCCTGTCGCGTTCGAGTGCATTGGCTTCCAAAGCTACCGGCTATCCGCTGGCGTTTGTGGCGGCTAAACTGGGACTGGGTTATGGCCTACATCAGCTTAAAAATAGTGTTACCAAAACGACGCCTGCTTTTTTTGAGCCTGCACTGGATTATCTGGTAGTAAAAATTCCCCGTTGGGATTTGAATAAATTTATGGGGGTTTCGCATCAAATTGGTTCCAGCATGAAAAGTGTGGGCGAAGTGATGGCCATCGGCCGTAGTTTTGAAGAAGCCATCCAGAAAGGTTTGCGGATGATTGGCGTGGGGATGCATGGCTTTGCTGCCAACAAAGCGTC
>CBETNY010000103.1:0-6001 GCA_965537275.1 uncultured bacterium
GCCCATGCTGAAGTGTCAACCACTACCTTTGTTCCTGATTTCAGATCAAATGTTTTTGTAGGAAATGGTAACCTTGCCTTTGGTCGTCAACTCAAATCATGGCTGAGTGTGTATGGAAATATTACACGCGGATATGCCAAAGGCCGTCTTTGGAGCCAAAAAAATACCTATGGGATTTACTCAGGGAAAAATATGTGGTTTACCTCTGATTATTATGGAGCCGATGCTAACCTGGGAGTTAATGTTTCCGACTTACTGTTTGGTGTAAAAGATCGCAAATGGTATGTGGGTGTACATGCCGGTTTAGGTCAGATTCAATGGAAATCGAAAACCTTAAGTAATGGTTCCTTGGTTGCCCGTCATGGTTACTCGGGGAATTCAGACTCTCACAACGGAGGCATCAGCAACCGTAAAATTGCTTTATCGGTTCCCGTTGGCGCAAATCTGAATTATAAATATAATGACCAATGGACCTTTTTTGGTGATTATACTTATACCTGGTTAGATACCGATTTGTTGGACGGTGTTACGGCCAATTATGGTAATGCCGGTCATGACGGTATTGTTCGTGCAAACATTGGTGCACGATTTAACCTGAATGCTGGGAGCGTGAATTCGATGGCCAAGAAAATGCTCGATACAAAACAGGATGCAAAACCTGCCACTGAACAAGGTCTTGTTAATATGCATGTTACTCCTAAGGTGTTGACCGAAAAGGGAGGCATGGTAAATGTTGGTATCGATGGAACCTTCCCTCCCAAGTATTTTAATAAAAAAGCAGTGATGCTGATTCAACCTGTCTTGAAATATGATGGTGGTGAATTGGTACTCGATCCCATTAAACTGAAAGGGGAAGAAGTTGCCGGTGACGGACAATTAATTAGCTACGATAACGGTGGGACTTTTAAATACAATGCTTCCGTTCCTTATAAAGAAGGTATGGATGTGGCTGAATTGTCAGTGGCTCCTGTGGTGTATGCTTATGATGGGAAAGAATATAATTCGGTTAAAGAGGTCTTGGCTGCCAATGCAAAAGCTGTTCAAATGCCGGCCAGTAAATTAGCTGATGGAACAATTCATACTGCTCAGAATCTGATGCATGCCGAAACCATGGCCTTTGCACCTCACGGGTATAAAAAAGTGTCTGTGTCTACGCAGGAAGCCAATTTGTATTTCCAGGTTAATCTTGCTAAACTTAACTGGAGACTTCCTTTGAATAAAAACGAGGAAAATTACAATAAATTGAAAAATAACCTTTCCGATTTAGACAAAGGTTGGGCAGTAAAAGGAATCGATATCGAAGGTTGGGCTTCACCTGAAGGAGAAGAAACCTTTAACCAGGGATTGTCACAGCGTCGTGCCGAAACTGCTGCAAAATATCTGAAAAATAAAATTAAACGGGAACTTCGCAAGAAGAATAATGGATTTGCTTTTAAGAGCCTGAAAGACATTACCTTCACTGCCAATGCCAACGGTCCCGACTGGAATGGTTTTATGAAAGCTGTCAAAGCTTCCAGTATTGCTGATAAAGCTGCCATCTTAAATGTGGTAAATTCTGCCGACGAAAGCAAAAAAGAAGAAGAAATCAGAAACATGATTCAGATTTATCCTGAACTTGAAAGAGATATTCTGCCTCCTTTGCGTCGTGCAATTATCAAAGTTTCTGCCTTTGAACCCAAACATACCGATGCCGAGCTTGCCGCTTTATCTACCAGCGACCATTTTGCCGATTTAAAATTGAATGAATTGCTTTATGCCGCTACCCTGACCAATGACTTGAATACCAAGAAACAGATTTATGCCAATGCAATGGCAAAAGAGCCTCGTTGCTGGAGAGCTGTTGCCAACGCCGGTGCTGTTGAATTGGAGCTGGGTAATTATGATGCAGCCAAAGTGCTCTTGCAAAAAGCCAAAAAAATGAATGGCAATGCTTACCAGGTTTATAATTCATGTGCTATTCTTCATGCCAAAATGGGTGACTTTAAAACGGCTGAAAAAGGATTTAAAAAAGCACAAAGTCTTGGCGCAGACGAAACTTACAATTTAGGTTTGGTTGATATTATGAAGGGTGATTATACTGCTGCCGTTAAGGCATTGTCTTCCTCAAAATGTGATTACAACTTGGGGCTGGCTCAACTATTGAAGGGTGATTATGCCGCAGCAACCAGTACCTTAAAATGTGCCAAGGAAACTGCACAAACCGATTACCTCCTTGCTGTAGTAGCTGCACGCCAAAATGATAAGGCTGGCATGTTAGAAAACTTAACAAAAGCTGTAAAAGCCGATGCTTCATTGGCAGCTAAAGCTGCTCGCGACCGTGAGTTTATTCAGTTCTTTAACGAACCTGATTTTAAAGCTTTGGTTGGAGCCAAATAAATCATTAAGTATATTTCAATAAAAAAGAGGGAGCCATTGGCTCCCTCTTTTTTATTGCTACCATCTTCATTCAATCAGGTGACTGTTTAACTCATGTCGGTTTATTTTTGCATCAATGCTTCAATTTCTTCCACTTCGATGGGGAAATCTTCCATTAAATCGATGGGTTGTCCATTGGTAATAAGAATATCGTTTTCGATTCGGATACCCAGATTCTCTTCCGGGATATAAATGCCCGGTTCACAGGTCAAAACCATTCCGGGTTGTAGGGGTTCGTGTTTGGCTCCAACATCATGCACATCTAATCCCATGAAATGGGAAGTGCCATGCATAAAATATTTCTTGAAAAGTGGCTGGGAGGGGTCTTGCTTTTGAATCTCTTCTTTAGTAAATAAACCCAAACCCACCATTTCCTCTTCCATCAATTTATTGGTGGCTTCATTAATATCGTTGATGGTATTACCGGGTACATACAGTTTCTTCACCTCTTTCATAACCCTTAAAACCGCATTGTAGCAGGTTTTCTGCCGATCAGTAAATTGACCGCTTACCGGAATGGTACGACTCATGTCAGCCGTGTAATTGGCATATTCGGCTCCGAAATCCATCAATAATAAGTCTCCGTTTTTGCAGGATTTGTCGTTCTCGGTATAATGCAATGCGCAAGCGCTTTTTCCTGAGGCGATAATTGGCGCATAACCGTGACCGCTTGCTCCTTGCCTGATAAATTCGTGCGTTATTTCAGCTTCCACTTCATATTCCTTTTTACCGGGTTTGGTAAAGTTTAAAACCCTGCGGAAAGCATCGTTGGTAATTTGACAGGCCTTTTTAATCAATTCAATTTCTTCCTTGCTTTTGATAAGGCGTTGGCGGGTTAATAAAGGTGCAGCACGTTTATAATGGTGCAATGGATAGTTTTTTTGTATCTCCTTTCCTAAGCGTGTCTCTCTGCTTTCCACTTCAGGGAAAAATTTGATGTATTCGTTGGCATTTAAATACACTTGATGCACATAGGTCATGAGTTCTTTAAGATAGGCTTCAAAATCATCCAGCAAAAAGACATTTTCAATTCCTGATATTTTACGCGCTTCCTCCGGGGTATATTTATGCCCTTCCCAGGTTTCCAGAATAGGATTCGATTTAAGAATAAACAAGGCCTCACGCAGGTTTTCGTTCGGCGATTGAGGAGCCAGAATCAGGATGCTTTTTTCTTGTTCGATACCCGTGAGATAGAAAAAATCGGAGCTTTGACGGTAAGGGTGAAATTGGTCGCCGTTTCTCGGACATTGATCGTTTGAGAAAAAAATTGCTGCTGATTGCAGCTCCATTTGACTGGAAAAGTCATTTCTGTTTTTTTTAAACAGGCTGTTACTTATTGGCTGATAGCGCATAATTCTAAAATTTAAACTTGTTATAAATTATCTGGTGAACTAAAAATTTTCAAATACTTTGATACCTTTGTGCATCATCATTTCGCAAAATTAATTAATAGGTTCATACAATATGTAAATTTCAATCTTATGAGTAACAAACCTTACTATTCTTCCATAACGAAGAAAATTATCATGTCGTTGATGGGGCTGTTTTTGTTGACGTTTTTGTTGGTGCATCTCACCTTAAATTCGTTCTTGCTCTTCGACAAAGAATTGTTTAACGAGGGCGCTCATTTTATGGGCACGAATCCCTTTATTCAAGTTTTCCAGTGGGTGCTGTTTGCAGGATTTGCCATCCACATTATTTATGGAATTATCCTGCAAATCCAGAATTGGATGTCACGGCCTACCGGCTATAAAAAAAGAGCCTTTATGGAACAGTCGCCCTTTTCAAAGTATATGATTTATACAGGGCTGCTGATTTTTATTTTCCTGGCGATTCATTTGACCAACTTTTTCTTTGTAAAAATGGGATGGGTTGGAAATGGTATCCCCGAAGTGGGCGGTAAGGAAGATATGGGGCAGCTGGTCATCGACCTGTTCCATAATGGAGGTTATGTAACTGTTTACGTGGTGTTGATTTTGTTGATGGGCTTTCATCTCGATCATGCATTTCAGTCGGCTTTTCAAACTTTGGGACTTAACCATAAAACTTATTGGGGTTTTATTAAAGGTCTGAGCCGTGTATACGCCATAGTCGTAACCCTTGGCTTTGTGATTATTCCTTTGTTTTTATATTTTAAATAGTATTGCGTTATGACTAAAATAGATTCAAAAATTCCTGAAGGGCCTTTGGCCAATAAATGGACACATTATAAAGAACATCAGAAGCTGGTGAATCCGCCCAACAAACGGAAGATTGATATTATTGTCGTAGGAACCGGTCTTGCCGGTGGTGCTGCTGCCGCAAGTTTGGGTGAAATGGGTTTTAATGTTAAGGTATTTTGCATCCAGGATAGCCCCCGCAGGGCACACAGTATTGCGGCTCAGGGCGGTATTAATGCAGCCAAAAATTATCCTAATGATGGTGACAGTATTTACCGTTTGTTTTACGATACAATAAAAGGTGGTGACTACCGTGGCCGTGAAGCCAATACCTATCGTCTTGCAGAAGTAAGTAATAATATCATTGACCAATGCGTTGCTCAAGGTGTTCCTTTTGCCCGTGAATACGGCGGATACCTTGCTACCCGTTCATTCGGTGGTGCACAGGTGTCGCGTACATTCTATGCCCGTGGTCAGACCGGACAGCAATTGCTTTTGGGTGCTTATGGCGCTTTAAGTAAAGAAATTAAACGGGGGTCGGTTGAATTGTTTACCCGTCGCGAAATGGTTGATTTGGTGGTGATGAAAGACGGACGTGCACGCGGTATCATCGTAAGAAACTTGTTTACAGGCGAAATTGAGCGTTATAGTGCACATGCCGTTTTATTGGCTACCGGTGGTTATGGTAATTTATATTATCTCTCTACCAATGCCATGACTTCCAATGGTAGCGCTGCCTGGCGTGCCTACAAACGGGGTGCATATTTTGCTAACCCGTGTTATGTACAAATTCACCCAACATGTATCCCTGTTCATGGTGACTATCAGTCGAAACTGACACTGATGAGTGAAAGTTTGAGGAACGACGGTCGTATTTGGGTGCCGAAAAAGAAAGAAGATGCGGAAAGAATCAGGAATAAAGAGATTCGTCCACGTGAAATCCCGGAAGAAGATCGCGATTATTACCTCGAAAGAAGGTATCCTGCCTTTGGTAACCTGGTTCCACGCGATGTGGCTTCGCGGGCAGCCAAAGAACGTTGCGATGCCGGATATGGCGTTGGTACCGGTCAGGCTGTTTTCCTCGATTTTAAAGATGCCATTGCCCGTTTGGGAAAAGACGTGATTAAAGCACGTTACGGAAACCTGTTCGATATGTACGAAAGGATTGTTGATGACAACCCTTATGAAACCCCCATGATGATTTATCCTGCCATTCACTATACAATGGGTGGACTTTGGGTGGATTACGAACTACAAAGTAATATTCCGGGGTTGTTTGTCGGTGGCGAAGCCAACTTCTCCGACCATGGTGCCAACCGTTTGGGTGCCTCCGCATTGATGCAGGGGCTGTCTGATGGTTATTTTGTGTTGCCTTATACGATGCAAAATTATTTGGCCGACCAAATTACCGTAGGTAAAATACCGAC
>CBETNY010000104.1:0-5995 GCA_965537275.1 uncultured bacterium
ACTCTCCGGTCGGTGGGTCTTGGAATAAAACCCGGTTCGACCTTTACACTGTCAACGGCATCGGCACCATTGCTACTCAGTAATTCGCCGGCTGCATTATAGTATTGGGTGTATTGGTCGTTTTGCACATCTTCGGCGGTTTTCATCAGTGAAAGAGAAATCCAGCTGTCGATTCCTTTTACAAATTCGCCATAAAGCTTAAAGTCGGCTCCGGCGGTATAGCCTTTGGCGGTTTGGTTGGCATAATACCGGATGCGAATATCCTGCACTTCGTAGGGGATAAGCCGGTCGAGTTTTTTGTAATAGATTTCGGAAGTGAAAATAAAAGGGCGATTGGACATTTGGAAACGGTAATCGCTTCCGAGAATAAATTGGATGGAGCGTTGGGAACGGACATTGGCATTTAAGCTGCCATCCAGATTGCGCATCTCGCGATAAAACGGAGGCTGATAGTAAACGCCGGAAGCGAAACGCAAAACCAGATTGGGATGGGCGTAGGGTTTAAATGAAAAATTGAATCGGGGGCTAAATAGGAACTCACGGGCCGGTGTCCAGTAGTAGAACCTGGCGCCGGCTGCCACCGTGATATTTCCTTTGTCGGCCAGTTTAAGGGTAAGCCGGTCGGATGCCCAGGCCGAAAACCGTTGCGTGTTGAGGTGGTTGTTGCCCAGTGCAAAATAGTAAAGATTAAAATTTTCGCGGTTTGGGTTGGTTACTCCCGGATTGTTTGGCGGATTGGGAAGGGAATAGCCGGCAGAGTCGTTGAGTTCCCATTCGCGTAAGCGGTCATCAACCTGTTGAATTTGAGCGCGAAGTCCCCACCGGATAGATTGGTTTTTTTGGTTCCATGAGCCTTTGTGCTCGAGGGATAAAACGTTGGCGTAAAAGTAGTTTCGTGCATGTTGGAGGTAAGTTCCTACCCCCAGGGTTTGAACGGCTTCTCCTTGGTTTTTTGCTCCCTGGCGGGTTTCGACCTGGCCAATCCAATATTGTCCCTGAACATCATAGGTTTCAGTTTCGTTGGTTTGGAAACCGGAAAGAATAAATTGTAGATGGGTAGCGCGATTGGGTTGATAGGCCAGGGTAAGCGCTGTTTGGCCCAGGTGATAGCTGTCGTTTTCCTGTCCGTCGAAATAAACGGTAAACCGGAGGCTTTGCTGAACGGTTCCAAAATCGGTTTGCCGGTCGGAAGGGACAACGCGGTAGGTGTTTGCCGAGAGGTAACTCAACCATGAGAGCTTCAGTCGTTTGCTAAACCGGTAGGTCAGGAGCGATTGAAAATCGGTAAAGCGGGGTTGATATTCGCCGGTTGTTTCGAGGCTGTTGAGCAGATAACGGTTGGTTTTATAACGGGCGCCCAACAGGTAGGTAAACCGTTTGTTTTTGCTTAATCCGTGTAATGAAAAATTGACTCCCAGCAGGCTGAGGCTAAGGCTTCCTCCGAATTCTTGGGGTTGCTTGTATTGAATATCGAGAACCGAGGACATTTTATCTCCATATTCGGCACCGAAACCTCCGGCCGAGAATTTAATGGAGGATACCAAATCGGGGTTAATAAAACTCAGCCCTTCTTGCTGACCTGAATTCACCAAAAAGGGTCTGTAAATTTCGATGCCATTGACATAGACCAGGTTTTCATCAAAATTTCCGCCGCGTACGGAGTATTCGGAACTGAGCTCGTTGTTTGAACTCACTCCCGGCAAGGTTTTTATCAATCCTTCTACTCCGGAGGAACTGTTGGGGCTAATGACCACGTCGCGGGGATTCAGCCGGATAATACTTTCGGTACGCAGGCGTTCGTCGTGCACTTCAAATCCCGGCAGGTTGGTGGATATGGCTTCCAGATGGAAATTCAGTGTTCTCTTTTCGCCATTCTTTAACCGTAGCAGGGTATCAATTTGCCGGTATCCAATAAAGGAGATGGAGAGCCGGATTTCTTTTTCGGCCGGCAGGTTGAGTTGATAGAATCCGTGCGCATCGGTGGTAGCACCTGTTTTTGTCTCTTTTAAAAGAATATTGACCCATTGGGCTGCTTCGCCGTTTTCGCCTGTAATGTGTCCACTGAGGGTAGCGGTTTGGGCAAACACAGGGGTACCTGAACAAATCAGAAGAGTTCCCAGCAGGATAAAAAGATGTCGAAAGCGCGTCATTCGTTCTGTTTGGTATACACTAAACTTTAATTGGACAAATTTATTATTTATCCGTTTGAAAATATTGGTAATGCGGCTAAATATTATTTTGATGAGCCGGAATAAATCCCGAAGGGATTAAAAAATAATAGCCACAGGTGGAACCTGTGGAATTATTTCGTGTATGAATCAACTCCGGAGGAGTTGAACGATAGCAAATATTTTTCATTGAAATCAATGTCATGTTCCATTTATAGAGCAATCAATTCTTATCGAAATGATTTGGTTTTATGGTGTGCCCTCTGATTTTCAAACTATTTTACCCATGCGTTTTTTTTCATTTATCGATTTAGTTGAACCCGATCCGGGTTCTGAATTCTATTTGCCAGATCTCCGTACGCTTTGCATACGGCTATGATTGTTCAATCCCTTGGGGATTATTGACAGACTGAGTAACCATCATTAGCGCCTTAAAATAGGAATTAGCCGGGAATACTTTAAATAGTGGAAGCAAGGTGACCATAATCTCCATTCATTAATCATCGCGTGTGGTTTATTCGCGGTTATAAAATGGTAATATTTTTTTTGTAAATCACATTTCTTTCGGCCAAACCATCCAACATGAAATGGACGATTTCTTCATTTCGGCCCAATTCTTCAGGCAGTTGCAGTCCTTTGCCGGTATAGAATGGGGCGTTGAGCAGCCTCACGGCCATCGAGGCGGTGTAGGCGGTAGTGCGGGCCATGCTATGGGTTTGTGATTGAGCGTCGTACTCATCGTAAAGGTCGAAGGTGTAGCGCATGGATTTCTTATTGCCGGTGCCTTCTACCACAATTTTCATCACGGTAATGTCCTCTTCACCCGGTTGTAGTTTCCATTGGTCGAATAGAATTTTGCTGGTCATGTCCAGAGGAGCGACCTGCGTTCCGTGGAGGTCGATTTTTTTGTTGCTGAAAAAGCCATTATCGGCCAGAAGTTTGATTTTGTTTGCGTAGCCGGGGTAGCGCAAGGTTTTTTCACGCATATTTTTGGCTTTAAGGGTAAACATGAGTGAACGTAATCCGTCACTGTTAAAGGCTTCGAGGGTGCCGACGCGGTCAAAATCGAGGGTTTCGATTTCTGTAAGCGGATCTTTTACCACAATTTTCCCGTTTTCGATCAAACGCGCCGGACGGGTGTACTCTTCAATGACATCGGAGGGCGAAAAAACCGCTTTGTACTCCCATGGAAGGGTGCGAACTTTGGGTAACCCGCCCACAAAAATATCGATGGTATCCACTTCGTCAAGTTGCGAGGCTGCATAGCCGCTGAGTAAATTGCTCATTCCCGGTGCCACGCCAATATCGGAAATTACGCGGACTCCTTTTTGGTCGGCCAATGCTTTTAATTTCAGCACATCTTCGGGGTAAAAGGCGATATCAACGCAATCTTTGCCTGCCTCAATGATGGATTGAAGCGTTTCATATCCCATAAAACCGGGCATGGCATTGACAACAAAGTCAAACTCTTTGATGACTTTTTGCAGCTCCGATTTTTGCCCCAGGTCGGTGTGATGCTTTGAAATTTGAGGGTGGTCGATTGATTCGAGCTTGGGCCATGAGATATCGGCAATGGACACCTCAAAATCGGTGTCGTTGGCCAAATCAAGTGCCAGGGGTTTTCCAATAAGTCCGGCTCCTAAAACAATTACTTTCTTCATGGGGTTTTGATTTTGTAAATGATAGATATATGTTTTTGGGATTCTATTCAGAATTGCCCTTCCATTTCATTTCATTGGGATTCAGGATTTGATTTGTCCTGGATTGCAGTCGCTTCCTGTTGATGATTTTGAGCTGATGGGTCACTCCTTATTTTTCCACTTTCCGATAGAATAATGCCCGTTATAACCACCAGCATGCCAACAAGTTTGTTGATTGTGAGGGGCTCGTTTAAAAAGTAAAAGGCAAAAATCACGGTAAATACGGGGATTAGGTTGGTGTATAAACTCGACTGAATGACGCCCAGCCCTTTCACTACTGCAGCAAAAAGGACAAAGGCCATTGACGAGGCAAACACACCAAGCAACAACAGTGCGCCAAGGATTTTCCATGGCGGTATCGTGTTGAAAACAGTAGGCGTTTCAAAATAAAGGAAAAAGGGTAGAAAATAGAGTGCACTAAGAAAATTTTGCCAGGTAATGATGGTGATTGGATGGTAACGGCTGGTGAGCTTTTTAAGAAAAATGGTGTAAAAAACCGCTGAAAAAACCGCTAAAAAGAGCAGCAGTAGTCCCGTTGGATTAACATTTAAGCTAAAATCCTTTTTTAAAATAATGATCAGCAATCCGGCAAACGAAAGAATAAGCCCGGCCAGATTGACCGGTTTTAGTTTTTCTTTAAAATAATAATAGGCAGCAAATGGGGCAAATAGTGGAATGGTGGCTACTACGATGGAGCTTAAAGAGGCAGAGACCATTTTTAAACCGTAATTTTCCCCAATAAAATACAGGAAGGGATTAAAAATGGCTCCGACAGCAAAAAGCCAATAATCCTGTTTTTTTATCTTTTCGAATCGCTGCGTAAGGAAAATCAATAAAAAGAGGCTGACAAAGGAAATCAATAACCGGAAAAAAATGGTGGCGAGAGGCGAATAAAAAGAAAAAACCATCTTAGACCAGATGTACGATATGCCCCAAAGCAACATGGACACCAAAGCGATGCTATGTATTTTTAGCTTTTTCATCAGTCATCCTCTCGAGGTTTAACCGGTTTATAATTTATGTAGGGCTGAAGGAAAGCTTTGATGGAGCCTACCACAATGTTGGCTTCGACGTAGACAGGCAGCCGTCGAGCGTCGTTGGAAACATAAACCACCAATGGGTCTTTTCGTGAAAAAAAGGTGCTTTTGGCAATCACGGCCTTGTAAACATGACACGAAAGTTTTGTATCTCTCTTTTTCAGAAAGCCCAACCCGGCATACACGATATGGTAAACGTCGAACTCACCATCACTGATAATGGGAATGTTGATGGTGTCGTTTACATGCAGGCTGTCTGTATCCAGCGTACGTAAATAGTAGGTTGCAGTGAGTACATCGAAAAGCGGTTTATCCAGAAGGTAGGTCGTGTCTTTGGCAGCAAAACGTTTGCTTTCGGTAAAAACATCCAGTTGCTGTTTCTCCCAGTCGAAATGATATTTATTATGAATCCAATAGCCGCCTTCCATGGTGTTTTTTTCGTATTGAAGTGGTTTAAATCCCTGTAAATCAACAACTGATTCGTAGTAATCTTTTAGGGTAAAAATAAAGTCCCATTTTTTCATTGAGGTGCCCGTTGCCACTATACGGCAACAATTTTTTCCTTTGTACACTTCGGCTTTTGAATGAAATTCTACTTCTCCGCCATGTATCCAAATAAATCCCCAATTATAATATACCGATAGTTTCATGTTTTCATTTTCGGTAAATGGGAAGTGTTGTTGCGCAGCCGCATGTTGGATGAGGAAGGGCTGCAATCCGAATAATAGAAAGGCAATAAGTACCATTGATTTCTGTTGCATAGGCATAATCTCAAGGCAAAAATAAGGAAATAGAATCCTTATGAAAACTTTCGCGGGATTTTGTTGCTGTTGGATTGCTCAGTGATTTTTAATAATTTCATTATCAGGATTTCCACGTTTAAAAAAGATGGGCATAAAAAAACCCATCACTTTCGCAATGGGTTATTTTGTGGTAGCGAGGCCGAGAATTGAACTCGGGACCTCCGGGTTATGAATCCGACGCTCTAACCAACTGAGCTACCTCGCCGTTTTGAGGCTGCAAAAGTAAAAAAATAAATTATTATACAAATAGATTCTGAAAAAATGTTTTGTGAGATTTAATATTTTTA
>CBETNY010000105.1:0-5986 GCA_965537275.1 uncultured bacterium
CTTATACGATGCAAAATTATTTGGCCGACCAAATTACCGTAGGTAAAATACCGACAGATGCGCCTGAATTTGACGCTGCTGAAAAAGAAGTACACGAAAGAATTGATAAATTATTATCAATTAATGGAACCGAAACTGTCGATTCCATTCATAAACGTTTGGGACACATTATGTGGGATCATGCCGGGATGGCACGTACCAAAGAAGGCCTGGAAGAAGGCATCAAAATGATTCAGGAATTGCGCCAGGAGTTCTGGACAAAGGTTAGAGTTCCCGGAACCAAGGAAGGAATCAATATTGAACTCGAAAAGGCTTTGCGCTTGGCTGATTTTCTTGAGCTGGGCGAATTGCTTGCACGCGATGCCTTGCATCGTGAAGAATCGGCCGGAGGCCATTTCCGCGAAGAGCATCAAACTCCCGAAGGGGAAGCCATGCGTAATGATAAAGATTTTATGTATGTGGCTGCCTGGGAATATCAGGGTGATGATAAAGAACCCAAGCTCAATAAAGAGCCTCTTGTTTATGAAAATATCGAGGTGAAAACGCGTAACTATAAAACAGCCTAATTGAGTATCAATATGTTTAATAACAATTAAAAAATAGAACAATGGATCTAAAATTAAAAATATGGCGTCAAGCCTCCCCAACTGATAAGGGTAAGTTTGTAGATTACGAAGTTCACAACATATCTCCTGATGCCTCTTTTTTGGAAATGATTGACATCTTAAATGATGAACTCATCGAAAAAGGTGAACGTCCTGTGGCATTTGATCATGATTGTCGTGAAGGAATCTGCGGAATGTGTAGCATGTTCATCAATGGTCATCCCCATGGCCCCGAAGCGGCTACCACTACCTGCCAGTTGCACATGCGTAAATTTAAAGATGGTGAAACGATTGTCATTGAACCATGGCGTGCCAAACCATTCCCGGTAATTAGAGACTTGATTGTGGATCGTTCCGCTTTCGATTTGATTATTCAGGAAGCCGGTTATATTTCAGCACCTACCGGTGGTACCCCCGATGCCAATGCCATTCCCATCAAAAAGGAAAATGCTGACCTGGCTATGGATGCAGCCGCTTGTATTGGTTGTGGCGCCTGTGTGGCTGCCTGTAAAAATGCATCGGCCATGCTTTTCGTTTCGGCCAAAGTTTCGCAATTTGCACTTTTACCCCAAGGTAAAGTGGAAGCCAAAGACCGTGTGAAAAAAATGGTTGCTAAAATGGACGAGCTGGGATTTGGTAACTGTACCAATACCTATGCTTGTGAAGCCGAATGTCCAAAAGAGATTTCAATAACGAATATTGCCCGCATGAACCGTCAGTTTATCGGTGCAAAACTGGGTTAATCTCTTTTATTAAGTAATCTATGAAACAGGCATAAGCCAATGGGGCTTGTGCCTGTTTTTGTTTCTGCTTTTTTTCAGATTTTTTGACATTGTACACTGCTGGAATTTCTGTACTTTTGGCTTCTTAATCAAACAGACTTTGCAATTTAAATCAATCATCGGACAGCAGCGGGTAAAACAAAAACTCGTGAGCAGTGTGGCTGAAAACAGGGTGGCCCATACACAGCTTTTTCTTGGGCCGGAAGGTGCCGGATCGCTGGCACTTGCCATTGCTTTTGCGCAGTATGTGAACTGTACCCATAAGCAAAATGGCGACAGCTGCGGAACCTGTCCTTCCTGTGTTAAATATGAAAAGTTTGCACATCCCGATTTGCATTTTGTTTTTCCCACTACCACCAACGATCGTGTTAAGAAGGATCCCGAATCCAACCTTTTTCTTGACTCATGGCGTTCCTATCTGGAGAAAACAGCGGCTTATGTGACCCAAAACGGTTGGTACGAGCACTTAGGTGTAGGAAACAAACAAGGAACCATTTACGCCAGAGATGCCAACCAAATCATAAAAATATTGGGATTAAAATCCTATGAGGCTGAGTATAAGGTGGTGATTGTGTATCTGGCCGAAAAACTCCACCCTTCCGCTTCCAATAAATTGCTGAAAAGCCTCGAAGAACCTCCCCATAAAACCTTGATTCTTTTAGTGGCCGAACGTTATGAAATGATTTTGCCCACAGTACGTTCGCGGGCCCAATTGGTAAAAGTGCCTGCCTTGAGCAGGGAAGATATCGAAGCGGCTGTGGCAAAACGTTCCCGGGCACTTCAGATAATCGTTAATGCTGCCGAAATTGCATCCATGGCCAATGGTAATTGGAATGAAGCTTTGGCTTTGATGGATGACAGCGGGGAAAACGATTTCTATTTTTTGAAGTTTAGAGATTGGATGCGGCTTTGCTTCCGGCCGGGAAATTTTATCGAATTGCATGCATTTATTCAAGAATGGGCACGCTTAGGCCGTGAAAAACAAAAACAATTTTTGTCCTATGGTTTGAAAGTGGTGCATCACAGTTTGCTCATTGAACAAGGCTTGACAAATGCCGTATTTGCCCATCAGGCCGAGATGGATTACCTGACAAAATTTGCCCCTTTTGTTCATAATGGAAACCGGAAGCAGATGGTTGAATTGCTCAATGAAGCGATTTATCATATTGAACGAAATGCTCATGCGGCAATTTTATTCACCGACCTGAGTTTTAGCATGGTCGACCTGCTAAAAATTCAAAAAGCCGGCTGAGAAATTCAGCATTAAATTTTTCTACCTTTGTCAAACGTAAAATACGATTTGCAACCATGGAAGAATCATCGAAAAATCATAATATAAGTACAGAATCAACTACAGGGAGGGGCTGTTGTATTCCTTCAGGCGAATTGTCACCCGGATATACCATTGATACAGCGCGTTGTTGTAAGCTTCCATCTTTCAACTGGCTAAGCGATATTAGCGCACCCCCCGGCAAGGATGAACCAAAATATGTGGAAATCAGGTTTAAAAACGATCGCAAGGATTTTTTTGTCTGTCCCCCCGATCTTGATCTGAAAGAAGGGGAAATTGTCGCTGTAGAAGCCAACCCTGGCCATGACATCGGAATTGTGGACCTAACCGGAGAGGCTGTGCATCTGCAGATGAAGCGGAAACGGTTTGATCCGCAGCGATCGGAGGTGAAAAAGGTGTACCGGCATGCCCGGAGTAGTGATGTGGAAAAATGGCTGGAGGCTGTTAAACTGGAAGATCCTACCATGTTTCGAACCCGCAAAATTGCCGGTGGACTGGGGCTTGAAATGAAAGTGAACGACGTAGAATATCAGGGCGATAAGACCAAGGCAATTTTTTATTATACTGCCAACGAGCGGATCGATTTTCGCCAATTAATCCGTCATTTGGCTGAAGAATTCAGGGTGCGTGTCGAAATGCGACAGATTGGTGTACGCCAGGAGGCGGCTAAATTGGGAGGAATCGGATCGTGCGGTCGTGAGCTGTGCTGCGCTTCGCATATGTCTTCCTTTAAAAGTGTTTCAACCAATGCTGCACGTGTTCAACAATTGTCGCTGAACCCTCAGAAACTGGCCGGTCAGTGTGGTAAATTGAAGTGTTGCTTAAATTTTGAACTGGATAGCTATCAGGATGCATTAAGTAAATTCCCCGACAACCGAATTGTGCTCAAAACAAAAAAAGGTCAGGCCTATTATCATAAAAGTGATGTTTTTCAGGAGGTAATGTGGTATGCCTACGCCGACGATCCCAACAATCTGTTGGCGATTCCGGTAGATAAAGTGAAAAAAATTATCGAAATGAATAAGAAACGAAAATTTCCGGATGATCTGGAGAGCTTCGCCCGTATTAAAGAGCAAAAGGTTGAAGAAGACCATCAAAATAACGATGACTTTGTTTCGTTTGTATAGCCAAAAGGGGAGATGAAAGTATTGAAAATTGCCGGTGGATCCTGGATTGTGTTGGTGCTCTTGCTTGGGGCATGTCGTTCCAATGTGCTGTACGATCAAAGTATGCCCATTGATGGTCGTTGGTGGAAAAACAAGGCTGAACAATTTGAAGCAACCGTTCAGGATAGCCTACAACTGTACGATTTTTATTTGAATGTGCGCCACAACACTTCCTACCGGTATAGCAACCTGTATCTTTTTTTACAAACACGTTTTCCCAATGGCAACATCAGTCGCGATACCATCGAGATTGTGTTGGCAAATGCCGAAGGAAAGTGGTTGGGAAAAGGTTGGGGTGACGTTCGTGAAGACCATGTTTTGCTGCGAAAACAGTTGCGCTTTCCATTAAAAGGAACGTATGTTTTTTCAATTTGGCAAGCCATGCGCCAGGATACGTTGTATGGCATTCAGGATGTGGGCATTCAAATTGTTCCTGTTGATAAGTAGTTTTTAAGACATAAGCATGAATGAGTAAGGAAGACAAAAAAGATAAAATGCAAAAGCAAAAAAAAGTTTTTAATTACATCACCAAATTTTGGTTGTTGTATTTGTTAGGCCTTGGATTGGTGTTGGCTTTGTTTTATGGCATCGTTTCCGAATTTTTTGGTCCGATGCCCAGTTTTCAGGAGCTTGAAAATCCTCAAAGTAACCTCGCATCCGAAGTAATTTCATCCGATGGCGTTATTCTGGGTACCTACTACATTGAGAACCGCTCGAATGTGACCTATCGACAGATTTCACCCGATCTTATTAATGCCCTTATTGCTACCGAAGATGTGCGTTTTGAAGAACATTCGGGTATCGATCAGCGTGCTTTGTTACGTGTTTTATACGGAGTTATTACCGGTAAGCACAAAGGCGGAGGGAGTACCATCACACAGCAATTGGCTAAAAATCTTTTTCCCCGGGGGCACCTGAATAAACTGCAACTAATCATCCGTAAATTCCAGGAATGGGTAACGGCAGTGAAACTGGAACGGTACTATTCAAAAGAGGAAATTATTGCCATGTACCTGAACACGGTTTTTTTTGGTCATAATTCATATGGGATAAAATCGGCTGCAAAGACTTTCTTTAACAAAACACCTGATTCATTAAATTTGCAAGAGTCGGCCCTCATGGCTGGGGTGGTTAACCTGCCTACCCGGTACAGTCCTATTTTGCATCCCGAAAGTGCCATGAAAAGAAGAAATTTGGTGCTCAGTCAAATGTATAAATACGGGTTTATTGACCGGCCTACGCTCGATTCGGTAAAACAATTGCCTTTGGGAGTGGAAAACTTTGGGGTGCTAAACCATAATGCCGGGATTGCCAGGTATTTCCGGGAATATTTACGGCGTCAAATGAAGGTCTGGTGCCGGACACATTTTAAATCAAATGGTGCACCCTATGATGTTTATAAAGACGGATTGAAGATTTATACCACCATCGATTCGCGGATGCAGCGTTATGCCGAAGAAGCGGTACGTGAACATCTTGGCAACGATTTGCAACCTGCATTTTATGAACATTGGAAAGGTATTCCCACGGCACCCTTTGTGTTTAAAGGACTTGATGAGGAGAAAGTCAAACAACAGGTTGATAAAATTTTGGATCAGGCCATGCATCGAAGCGAACGTTACCGTCTGATGAAACGTAGTGGCATGCCCGACGATTCCATAAAAATGGCTTTTGAACAACCTGTTCCCATGAAAGTATTTTCATGGCATGGTACAGTAGATACCGTGATGACTCCCATGGATTCCATCCGGTATTACAAGTTTTTCCTGCAGGCAGGTTTAATGTCGATGGAGTCCACTACCGGATTTGTTCGGGCTTATGTAGGTGGCAATGATTACCGTTTTTTTAAGTACGATCATGTTACTCAGGCCAAGCGACAGGTGGGATCCACTTTTAAACCTTTTCTCTACACGCTGGCCATGCAGGAGGGCGAGTACAGCCCTTGCTACAAAGTTCCCAATATATCGTATAGCGTGCCGACCCCTGATGGAAAGTATTGGACACCCCATAACTCTGATAGTAAACGGATCGGAGAGGAGGTTACTTTAAAATGGGCCCTGGCCAACTCCAACAACTGGATATCGGCTTGGTTAATCCGGCGTTTTTCTCCACAATCGGTCATTCAAATGGCTCGTAAAATGG
>CBETNY010000106.1:0-5972 GCA_965537275.1 uncultured bacterium
GCTTTATCATAAATGGTAGGATATATGCTTCCGTTATAATGATTTAGCACGTTGTTGTCATCATCGGTTACTTCTCCCTGAATATTCACCTTTGAAAGCGCACGCAAGGTGTCGGGAATATTTTCAATGTTGACGTCAGCGTTAATTTTGGTGGTGATGGCTTTGTAATCGGGATAGGCCATTTTGGAAGCCGGGTCACCGATGAGGACGAATTTTTTATCGTTGTCGCCTCCCAAAACTTTTGACCGGCGAATGATATCGCCAAAACAGGGATATTGCCCGCCCTCTTTTTCAAACAAGTTGTTTTTGTAGATGGCCATATTGAGGGCCAGGTTCGAGCTTGCATAGGTGGCACGTGTGGTCGTAAACAAGGCAATGGCACCTGCATTGGCATTCAGAAAGCTTAACTCACCAGCAGAAGTACGTTCGGGATCGTCATAACGGGTGAATTCGCAGGTAGCGGTAATAAAAACGGTAAGATGGTCTTTGTTTTGCCAGGTGTTGATATCGGCAATCTGTAAAAAGCGTTCATGACCGAGTCCGATTTCTCCGCCATGGCCCGAATAATTAAAAATCAATGTTCCCTTATTAATGCTTTCGTCGATGGCATTGTTCATGGCCGGTGCCCGTTGACCGCTGGGTGTCGAAATCTGAGGAAAGGCATCGAGGTATAATTTATTTATGTCATAGACGGGATAATGGCCCGAAACATAAGAAGCCAATGTTTCTGCATCATTCAGATGATGGTTGTTGTCCTCGTCGTCAGCCACAAAGGTGATGAGGTTACGCCAAGGGCCCATGGTGGCTGTGGAAGGGGTGCTGTAATGAATGCATTTTTCAACCGCCCGGGTGGCTTCTTCTTGTGTGTTTACCGGAAAGCGTCCGATGCCAATATCGACTTTGTCGCTCGATGAATTTCCCTCTCCGTCATCCAGATATCCATAGTAATCATCTGATGCAATAGAGCTTATGGTGTTTAAAGACTGGATGGATTCCCAGCATGGAACCAGGTTGGTGTTGTCGGGCAACCGGTCTTTGTAGTCGTAAGAGGCGTCACCAAACAGGAGCAGGTATTTGATTTCTTTACCTGCATCACTGTGGTCGTAAAGGTGTTTTACAAAATCGCGAATGGCGGTAATATCATGTGTCCCCGATGCAAATTCGTTATAAATTTTTTCAGGGGTGGTGATGAACACGCTCATGTTGTCATGGTTGCGATGGTAGTTGGCCAGGGTTTGTGCCTGTGCCATAAAATCGGGGTGTGTAATGATAAGATAATCGATGTTTTTAACTTGATGCAGGTCTTGATTTTCTACTTTTTCAACAAACTGGGGAATCAAATCATCGGTATTATCAAACAGAACAAAGGTATTAACTGCCGAAACAGGGTGTTCAAATACGTAATTTTCCCCTTCCTGAGTCAATGGTAATTGGGTGGCTTGTGTCGGGTGGGTAACATCCCATACACGGAAATTTCCTGACGAACCTACAACATAACGTGCCAGGGTGCCCGATGAAAATTGCCGGCGTACCATCATTTGATTTCCATCAAATTGCAGTTTGCGTGAAGTATTGAGCTCAATAAAATCGAGATACCCCACCGCATTGCTGCTGGTGCGGTTATACTCCATTTTAAGGGTGAGTTTGTCCGATGTGGGCTGAAATTCAAATTGGGTCGATCCTGCTTTGCCCACATCATATCCACTGTTCCCGGTCAGGGGCATGGCCACGGATTTCTGGAGACTGCCGTTTATGTAAAATTGAAAACTGTTGGATGTGAACGATTTGGATGCCATCACCACCTTTGCCCATGCGGGATGACTGGTGTCGAGATGTGGGAAATCAAAATCGAAACTTTGTGAAGTGGCAAAGTCGAAAATCTCACCGTACCAGGTTCGTCCGGTCCCTCCCAAATTGCGTTCGTTTACTTCATGCAAGGCAACATCCGTAAAGTCGGTCACCTCAACGTCAACAGTGCCCGTTGGTGGGGTTTGGCTTTCAACACGCAGGCCGGGCCGGTCGAGCAGCGTTAAAAAATAATAGGCATGGTCGTCATAATAATTGTTTTGGTGATTAAAATGGCCCGAACCGTCCGGACGCCAGACAATGGGCCCTTGACCGTAAAACAAAATGTAATCGCCGGCATCAAAACGTCCATCGTTACCATCCACCACTTCGATGGCATTTTCCATTAATCCATCCGGTCGGGGAAGGTTGTTTTGTTCAGGTAAAATGCCTCCTCCATTCCCGAACAAAGCAAAATTTGCAGGGTCTCCTCCCACAGGGAAACCCATGCTGCTTAACTGTTCATAGGTTAATTTGTAAATGCCGCTTTTGTCGATACTGATTTTAAACCAATCACCCGAAGCCAATACCGAATGTTCGCGCGATTGTTGTTGTTTGTATGCGTTGGCCTGCTCACGCTCGGTCACTTCAACATTCAGGGTAAATGAAACTAACTTTTCATAAACCTGCTTTTGCTTGTTCCAGCGAATCGGTACCAAATCGATTGATGCATAGGCTTGTTTGCGTGCAATGGAAAGGGTGGAATTTATTTTGAAAAGGGTATCCTGCTTACTTGCCTTTTGGGCCAGGGCGCTTTCTTCCCGGGTCAGCACAATGCTTTTTTGTTGTATGATTTTAACGGATAGCTCAGCTTGGGAGGTATGTATGGGATAAAGTCCATAATAATGAGGAAGGCCCGAAAAAGAAGGGTAGTGGGCCTCTTCAAAGCTCAATCTTTTGATGAGAATACCCTGATCGGTGCGAAACGATTGAATATCATTCCAATGGATTTTACCGGTAAAGGTATACGACATGCCCATACCCATTGCCGGAAGCAGAAATAAAATCACAACAGAAAGAAGTTTCCCCGTTTTCATGGTTAAAAATTTCAGACAAATATAAACTTAAATTGCTGCATACATTTACCAACGCCATTTGTCACCTTTTATTTTTAATTTCGAAAGAAGCTTTTCTTTAATTAAAGGAAAATGTTTACACGAAAATTCTATATTTGCAGCAAAAGCAAAAGACTGATTCCCGAGTCGCATGAGAAAAGGCTGTCTTGTTTGGTGGGAGGATGCCCGATCGAATCAAAATGCTGAAAAAAATTACCATGCAATCAGGCAATAAAAAGTACTGGTTCATAGTTATTAAACAAGAAAAAATAAAATGGCAGAAAATATGCTAAAGTTCAATAAGTTGATTTTGATGCTCTTTTTGGTGGGTAGCATGGGGTTTTTAACCACTTCGTGCAGCAAAATGGGTAAAGGAGTTTCGCGGACAACGGGCTGGGCGTACAACGATCCTAAAAATGGAGGATTTGAAGTGGCTCCGGCAAAGGAACAAATTACCGGCCCCGGTTTGGTGTTTATTGAAGGAGGAACTTTTACTATGGGATCTACCCAGGAAACTCCTTTTTACGAATGGGACAACCAACCCCGGCACATTACCCTCAATAGTTTCTATATGGATGAAACCGAGGTGAGTAATTTGGATTATCTGGAATATATCTTTTGGCTCAAGCGCGTTTATGGTGAGGATTATCCCGCCGTGGTGCAAAAGGCTTTGCCCGATACCAATGTGTGGCGCGATAAATTGGCCTATAACGAACCCATGGTGGAAACCTATTTTCGCCATCCGGCCTACCATAATTATCCTGTTGTAGGGGTGAGTTGGTTGCAAGCCAACGACTATGCCTCGTGGCGAACCGACCGCGTAAACGAGCAGCTATTGATTAATGCAGGATACCTCGAGTACGATCCCGACCAAAAAGATGACAATAATTTTAATACGGAAGCCTATTTGGCAGGCCAGTACGAAGGGTTGGTCAAGGAAGGAAAAAAAGACCTGAATCCGAATGGTCAGGGAGTGCGAAAAGTGCGTTTTGAAGATGGTATTTTATTGCCGCACTACCGTTTACCCACCGAAGCCGAATGGGAATATGCCGCCCTTGGATTGATTGGCAACACCATCAATAACCGGGTGGCCGAACGTAAAGTTTATCCCTGGAACGGCCAGGGCTTGCGTTCGGACGACAAACGATATTATGGCAGTTTTGTAGCCAATTTTAAAATTAACAGCGGTGATTACATGGGTGTTGCCGGTAATTTAAACGATGGGGCCAGCATCCCTGCTCCGGTTCGTTCTTATTGGCCCAACGATTTTGGTCTTTATAATATGGCCGGTAATGTGAGTGAGTGGGTACTGGATGTTTATCGACCGCTTTCGCATCAGGAAGTAACTGATTTTGATCCTTTCCGCGGTAATGTTTTTAAAAATATTAAACGTGACGCAGAAGGTCGAATCGCTCAAAAAGATAGTCTGGGACGAATTCAATATGTGCCCATTGATGATGCCAATGCCGCTCGCAGAAAAAATTATCGTGCAGCCAACAACATTAATTATAAGGATGGAGATTTTCAGTCGGTGATTGCACCCGATTGGAACAATGCCTCCAAAAAAGATTTGCAAAAATCCACCAACAAAATGTATGAATATGGTGTAACCACCTTAATTAATGATAAATCGAGGGTGATTAAAGGTGGGTCGTGGAAGGATGGTCCCTATTATTTGAGCCCCGGTGTACGCCGTTATATGGACGAAGACCAGGCTTCTGCAACAGTCGGATTCCGATGTGCCATGAGCCGGGTGGGAAGTCCGGTGTCGAGCAAGAAAAGACGGTAGATAAGATATTTTTATAATTTTAAGGGCTGTTTCAAAAAAATGGAACATGCCCTTTTTTTTTAGAATGATGAACACAACCAAGCAACTTTATGCCTTGTTTCAGCAACAGGGTAAAATCAGTACCGATACACGTAAAAAGCTGGACAATACTATTTTCTTTGCTTTGTCGGGAGAGCATTTTAATGGTAACCGGTTTGCCGGACAAGCCCTCGAAAAAGGAGCTTCGGTGGTGGTAGTTGACGACCCCTCGGTGGTGGTGAAAGGTGACGCCCGATACTTTCTGGTGAAGGATGTGCTTAAAGCCTTGCAAGATCTGGCCCGTTATCATCGTCGGCACTTTTCGTGCCCTGTCATCGGAATTACCGGTACCAATGGCAAAACCACTACCAAAGAGGCTGTCAAACGTGTGCTGTCTTCCGAAAAACAGGTGATCGCCACCGAAGGAAACCTGAATAACCATATCGGAGTGCCCCTTACCTTGCTTCGCTTGAATGCAACCACCGACTTTGCCGTGGTCGAAATGGGTGCCAACCATCCGGGAGAAATTGAATTTCTGTGTCATATTGCCGAACCTACCCATGGACTAATTACCAACATGGGAAAGGCTCATCTCGAAGGATTCGGAAGTTTGGAAGGGGTAATTAAAACAAAAAAAGAACTGTATGACTACCTCGCTCAAAAAGGAGGCGTTGCTTTTGTAAATGCCGATGATAAACGGCTGATGGAATATTCATCGGGCCTTTTAAGGGTCACTTACGGAGCAGCAAAAGTTGATTTCATGGGCCGGTTGTTGGAAAATACCCATCATCTTTCCCTTGTCTGGTACGATCAAGAACAACCACACACCCTGAATACCCGGCTTTATGGTAGTTATAACTTTTATAATCTGCTGGCCGGTGTTGCTGTGGGACGTCATTTTGGTGTTCGTCCCGATCGCATCCGCCGGGCACTCGAGACGTGGCAACCCGACAATAATCGTTCACAACAGTTGGTTACGCCATCCAACCATGTTATTCTTGATGCTTATAATGCCAATCCCGAAAGCATGAAAATGGCCATCACCGATTTTGCGCATCATCAGTTTGAACATCCCATGTTAATTTTGGGTGATATGTTTGAATTGGGTGATGAGGCGGTGAAAGAGCATCAGGCTGTGGTGGAACTTATTGAAAAATATGCTTTTCAATCCGTAATATTGGTGGGAGAGACGTTTGCTCTTTTGAAGGATCGTCCCAATGTGACGGTTTTTAACAATACGAAAGAAGCCATTGAGTTTTTGAAGC
>CBETNY010000107.1:0-5961 GCA_965537275.1 uncultured bacterium
TATATCCCGAAGAGATTAATTGAATCACAATTATCAGCAGACCACAATAGGAATTAGCTATTAAATAATTCTAAAGGCTTTTTTACCACCAAGGCGCTCATAGGGTTTGTTTTGATGTGCCGGAATGAATCCCGGAGGGATGCAACAATCATAGCCACAGGTGCAACCTGTGGAATTATTTCGTGATTGGAACAACTCCGGAGGAGTTGAACGATAGCAAATATTTTTCATGAAATATATGCCATGTTCCATTCATAGTTCAATCAATTCTTCGCGAAGTGTTTTGGTTTCATGGTGCGCCTCCTGATTTTCAATATCATTCTCATCTTTAGTTGAACCCGATCCGGGTTCTGAATTCTATTCGCAATATCTCCGTACGCTTCGCATACGGCTATTATTGTTCAATCCCTCTGGGATTATTGACAAAGTGAATAACCATCATCAACGCATCAAAACAGGAATTAGCCTGCATTTTATTTGCATTTTCAAAATAATCGAGGCTAAAATTGTGTTAAAACAAATATTTGATTATTTTCGCTTGTAGATTGAACAAAAGTCAAAGTACAAAAATTCGTCCCCTTCACTTCCCCCACCGAAGTGGCTTAGGGATTGAAGAAATTGCAAAAAAACACGAAAAAGGAACATATCATGGTAACAGAAACTCCAAATTGGGCAGATAAAGTGGTACTGGTAGCAGAAGATGAAATTTTGGGTCGAAAATATCTGGAGAAAGTGCTTAAACCGTCACAGGTAAAGTTGGTTTTTGCCCATGATGGGCAGGATGCCATCGAAAAGTTTAAAAGTATTCCCGAAATTAATTTGGTATTGATGGATTTGAAAATGCCTTTGAAAAATGGTTATCAGGCCACTGCCGAAATAAAATCAATCAACCCCAACATTCCGATTATCGCCCAAACGGCATTTGCTTTTAAACAAGATGAAGAAAAAGCCCTTCAAGCCGGTTGCGATGATTATGTGACCAAACCCATCACCCGCGCTACCCTTTATGCCAAGATGGTTAAATATCTGGGAAAATAATTTTTGTTCCAAATTACACCTCACCGTTTGGAATTGGTTATCCTGCAGGTCTCTATTCTTTCATGCCTTTTCCAATTGGTTTCCAAAGTTTTGCAACCGATAACATTTATAGTTACAGAACTTTTTACCAACTATTTTGTCTACTATCCCTCATAAAACACTTCGGCAGATAATGCGAAATAATCTTTTACCAGGCATAAACCGGTTGTAACTTTATCATGTCTGGTTCGTCTTAACTGTATCATTCAAAAAATCTTACTTATGAAAAATACATTTTCGCTTTTTGCAGGCATGCTGAGCCTCTTTCTTGTTTTTACAAGTATTTCCGGGACTGCACAAATCATAGGAAACCATCAGGTGAAAGAAGAAAGCAGGAAAATTTCGAAGACTTTTCAACAGATTAGGAGTACAGGCCCGGTTGATATTATTTTAAAACAAGGTCCTGTAACAACTGTGGTGGTGAGGGCCGATGCCAACATCATTCCTTATATTTCAACCACAGTGGGAAATGGCACCTTAACCGTGAGTACACAGCGTAATATTCGCTTTGCCAAAGTCATGGAGGTTTATGTAACTACACCGGAAATCAATCAAATATCAGCTTCAGGTTCGGGAGACATACGCTGTAAAGATGTTTTTAAGGCTCCGAATATGAAAATACTGGCAAGTGGTTCGGGAGATGTTTCGGCAAATCTCAAATCAAATGATGTAATTATCAAAGTGACCGGTTCAGGAGACGTGATTGTCAATGGTATTCACGGTGACGTTCAAATGGTTGTAAGCGGCTCAGGAGATGTAAAAGCCGGCAGACTTCAGCTGATGAAATGTACTGTTAAAAATGAGGGCTCGGGCGACATTTTCCTGGATGGAAAAACTGCTTCCCTGGCAATTGTTTCGGCCGGATCAGGTGACATTGATGCTTCACAACTAATGGCTGTAGATGTAAAAGCTACCAATTCAGGGTCGGGAGATATTGCTGTACATCCCATTCAAAAATTGTACGCTGCACTGGCTGGTTCGGGCGATTTGACTTACTATGGCAATCCCGCGGCATTAAAAACCCAAAGTACCGGGTCGGGGGATATCCGAAAAAGATAACCCAATCTTTCTTGTAAGGAAATTATCTATCAATGAGTTGATTAGTGATTTTTTTCAATACAACAGAGGCTTTTCCCCGCAGGAAAATATCGGTTATACTGTGCGTGTAATTGGAAGTTTCCGTATTAATTTCAATCATTTTAGCCCCGTTTTGTTTGGCAAGAATGGGAATTTGGCTGGCCGGCATAATCTCACCTGTGGTACCAATCACCAGAAACACTTTTGCCTTTTGTGCAGCCTCCAACGACTTTTCATAAGCCTTTGAGGGAATACCTTCGCCAAAAAAAATAAAATCAGGTTTTACTAAAGCCCCACAAGCATCGCAACTTACCGGTAGCTTATCAAAATTTATATTCTTAATCCCAAAGGTTTTACCACAATGCGTACAAACCAGTGTATGAGAATTTCCATGAAATTCAATGACATCGGTACTTCCGGCTTCCTGATGCAGGTTATCGATATTTTGGGTAATGATATTTTTCAGGAACCCGGCCTTTTGCATTTCGGCGAGCGCATGATGTGCCGGATTGGGTTTGGCTTTACCGAAAAAGTCATAAAAAATTTCTTTAATTACCTTCCATGATTCCAACGGGTGCTGATGAAAGTAATCCAAATCAAGGACTATCGGGTTATATTTACTCCACAACCCTTGCGGACCGCGAAAAGGCGGAATTCCACTTTCAACAGAGATTCCGGCACCGGTAAATGCGGTGGTATAATCCGAATGTTTTAACCATTCAACTGCCTGCTGAAGCCCGGCGGAATCCATTAGTAGGGAACTTTATTTTCTTCTTTATTCCATTCGTCAAACACTTTCACGGCATCATCGCGCATCATTTGTACCGAGGGTATCGAACGGTCTTCTTTTGGCAAGGCAAACTCCTTGTAGATAAACGAATCATCAAAATTGGCTTTTGCTGCATCATCTTTGGTTGCAGCATAATACAATTTATCCATATGAGCCCAATAAATGGCACCCAAACACATGGGACAAGGTTCGCAACTGGAATAGATTTCACAACCGCTTAAATCGAAGGTACCTAAATTTTTAGCCGCATCACGAATGGCCACCACTTCAGCATGGGCAGTGGGATCGTTATTAACCGTCACCTGATTGCTGCCTTTTCCTACAATTTGGCCATCTTTCACCACAACAGCCCCAAAAGGGCCTCCTTTTAAAGACTTCACATTGCCTTCGGCCAAAACAATGGCCTTCGACATAAACTCCCTTTTCTTATCTTTTTCCATCAATCCTTTAAGGTTAATTTTTTCAACTATAACGGTATTCGTCCTTCGTTAATTGGGCGAGCAAAGTTAAAAAAGTTTTTCTTTCCATCAAGCGGCCGCCCATTCGCCTCATGTGAGGGGTATCCTGCTGGGCATCAATCAGCGAAACTCCCATCTCAAGGAGTCTGTCAACCAAATACCACAACGCAACTTTGGAGGCATTGCTTTCCAGATGAAACATGGATTCGCCAAAAAAAACCTTTCCTAGCAACAATCCGTAGAGCCCCCCAACCAAACGGCCGTTTTTTAGAACCTCCACGCTGTGTGCAATACCCAATTCAAACATTCGGATATAGGCTTCCGACATCTCATGCGTGATCCATGACCCTTGTTGCCCGTCCCTTTTCACTGTGCCACAGGCTTCAATTACCTGGGGAAAAGCCATATCGAACGAAGCCTTAAAGCCTCCATTGCGTACCACTTGTCTTAAACTTTTAGTCCGTTTAAATTCACCGGGCACCAACACCATCCGCGGATTGGGCGACCACCATAAAATGGGGGATCCTTCGTTATACCATGGGAAAATTCCATGGATATAGGCTTGCACCAAACGTTCAGGATGCAAATCACCGCCAACGGCCAATAATCCATCCGGCTCGGCCATAGCAGGATCGGGAAAAACAAACGCATCGGTAAGTTGGTAAACCGGCATTTTAGTCGGCCCTCATCAGATTGGAATGGCCTTTGGCCAACAATCGTTTTTTAGCGGGATTCATTATTTCACACTCAATGTGAATCACTTTCCTGCCGTTTTTCAGTACCCGGCTGGTGGCTTCAATCACATCGCCTTCGTATGCCATGGCAAAATAATCAACCGCCAAATTTACGGTTACATAATGCCCCGCCTTTTCCATGCTGTAAACGGTAGCTCCAATTAAATCGTCAATAATACCGGCAATGACGCCACCATGTAGCAAACCAGCAGGATTGGTCATTTCATGACGTATGGTATATTCAAAAGTAAGGGCACCATACTCAATTTTCCTGGCTACGGGGTTGAGCCAATTCATAAACGGAGAAGGCGATTGCTGTCCGGGCTGATTAATGGCAGCCCGGAGCATTTCAATGGTTTTATTTGTTTTTTTCTGCATCTATGGATATTCAACTTTCTTAATAACCGGCTGCCTGACCATCTTTTCGTGATTCGGAAGCACCGTAATAAACTTTATTTTTCGCATCCCACATAATGGCTTGATAACCACCATATCCTCCCAGGGAATAACGGACCCTGTGTCCCATCTGCATCAACTTCCGGATTACATCATAGCTGAATCCCGATTCCAGGTTTAACCAACCGCCATCACGCATTTTTGTTCCGGTGGGTTGTGAAGATCCGTCGTGACGGATACGCGGCGCATCGCCGGCTTCCTGCAGATTCATTCCAAAATCAATCAGGTTTACCACAATTTGCGTATGTCCTTGTGGTTGCATGGCGCCACCCATCACACCAAAACTCACCCAGGGTTTTCCGTCTTTGGTAATAAAAGCAGGAATAATGGTGTGGAAAGGTCTTTTACCCGGTGCATAAGTGTTGTTTTGTCCTTCTTGAAGGGTAAAAAGCTCACCCCTGTCCTGAAGGTCAAATCCCAATTCAGCCGGGGCCATTCCCGAGCCCATGCCACGGTAGTTACTCTGAATCAGCGAAATCATGTTTCCATATTGATCGGCCACCGTCATGTAAATGGTATTGCCTTTTTCCGGCTGTCCGGCAGGGTAATAACGGGCTGCCCGGTTGGGATTATAAAGTTTAAGGCGTTCTTTGGCGTAAGCCTTTGAAATCAATTGTTTCACAGGAACATCGGCAAAATGCGGATCAGCATAAAATTTTGCACGGTCTTCAAAAGCCAGTTTTTTCACTTCTGTAAGCAGGTGAATGTATTCGGCACTTCCAAAGCCCATGGATTTTACATCAAAATTCTCC
Organism: uncultured bacterium; assembly: GCA_965537275.1. Lineage (GTDB taxonomy): Bacteria > Bacteroidota > Bacteroidia > Bacteroidales > F082 > Sulfidibacterium. The sequence goes on from CBETNY010000107.1 coordinate 5,345, forward strand.
AGCATATTTAACATTTGAAGAGCGGCAATACCCTGCCCGTTGGGGGGAAGTTCCCAAACATCGTACCCGCGGTAGTTGGTATGTTCGGGCTCGACCCATTCTGCATGATAGTTTGCCAAATCGCTGTAGGACAAAAAACCACCATTTTCATGCATATATTTGTCGATTACTTTAGCCGGTTTTCCTTCGTAAAATTCACGAAAACCTTTCTTTACCAATAACTCCAGCGTATTAGCCAAAGCCGGATTTTTAAAAATTTCACCTTTCGAAGGGGCTTTGCCATTGGGCATAAAAATATCGGCAAAGCCGGGATATTTTTTCAAGATGCGGGCATTTAATTGCCAGTAATAAGCGATGAGTTCCGAAACGGGAAAGCCTTCGCGGGCATACTGAATGGCCGGTTGCAAAATATCCTTCACGGGAAGTTTCCCGAATTTTTTATGCAGCTCATTCCATCCGTCCACACAACCGGGAACCGAAACAGGTAGTGGCCCGTGGGCGGGGATATATTTGTAGCCGTGACTTTTGAAATAATCCAGGGTTAAGGATTTTGGAGAGGGGCCACTGGAATTCAGGCCATACAATTTTTGGGTTTTGGCATCCCAGACAATGGCAAA
>CBETNY010000108.1:0-5937 GCA_965537275.1 uncultured bacterium
GTGGTTCTTGGTGAAATAGCTATTACACAGAGCTACTCAGAGAAGCTGCAGAGTTTCACAAAGCAATACGGATCATTAATGTATATTTTAAAATGTTGACAATGTGTTATTTATAATTTTATTCTTTTCATCAGGTTCAATATTAATCGATTAGTTATTGTGCGAAACTTTAGTCATTAAAATATTTTTTCGTTAATCTAGCGGCTTGTTGTTGGTGTTAATTGGAAATGATTATTTTTATCGAAGAAAACAGGATACATGGAACAAATTAAAAAACAGATACTTGAGGCTTGGGACAACCGGGCTTTGCTAAAGAAAAAAACAACAGTCAGTGCAGTAGAGCAAGTTATCGAGGCGCTGGATAAAGGGAAATTGCGTGTGGCCGAACCCACTCATGATGGATGGGTAGTAAACGAATGGGTAAAAAAGGCCGTGATTCTCTACTTTCCACTGCGCAAGATGGAAACCATGGAAACCGGTATGTTTGAGTTTCATGATAAAATTCCATTGAAACATAGTTTTGCTGAGCAAGAGGTACGCATTGTACCGCATGCGCTGGCTCGCTATGGTGCTTATCTGGCACCCGGAGTGGTAATGATGCCTTCGTATGTAAACATTGGGGCTTTTGTGGATAGTGGTACCATGGTGGATACCTGGGCCACCGTGGGATCGTGTGCGCAGATTGGCAAGAATGTTCATTTGAGTGGGGGAGTGGGCATCGGGGGTGTACTCGAACCGGTACAGGCTGCGCCGGTCATCATCGAAGACAACTGTTTTATCGGCTCCCGGTCGATCGTTGTGGAAGGGGTGCATTTGGCGCGCGAAGTGGTATTAGGTGCCAATGTGGTGCTTACGCAGTCTACCAAAATCTTTGATGTCAGCGGCAGTGAACCGGTTGAATATAAGGCTTACATTCCTCCAAGGTCAGTGGTAATTCCGGGGAGCTATACCAAACATTTTCCGGCCGGCGATTTCCAGGTATCTTGTGCATTGATTATCGGGAAACGAAAAGCCTCAACCGATACAAAAACATCACTGAATGAGGCACTGCGTGATTTTCAGGTATCGGTATAATTGACCATTTGAATCGGGGTAAATGAAGGACTTAAAGAAAATATTAATCATACAAACCGCCTCTCTTGGAGATGTGATACTGGCCACCCCTTTGATTGAAAAATTGCACGCTTTTTATCCAAAGGCCTGCATCGATTTTGTACTTAAAAATGGGAGTGAAGCCCTCTTGCGTCATCATCCCTATTTGCGCCACGTGATGGTTTGGGATAAATCCGAAAAAAAATATTCCCGATTGTGGGAATTGTTGCTTCTGATTCGTGAACAGCATTACGACCTGGTAGTAAATCTCCAGCGATTTGCCTCCTCGGGTTTTCTTACGGCTTTTTCAGGGGCGCGTTTAAGTGCCGGGTTTGGTAAAAATCCCTTTTCACTTTTTTTTACACGTCGAGTGAAACACCGTATCAGCAAACATGCCGGAGGCCCTCACGAAATTGAACGTAATTTGAACCTGATTGAATTTGTTACGGATAAGCAATTGTTTTATCCCCGCTTGTATCCCTCAGGGCACGATTTTGCCCGCATGTCGCAGTACAAAACCCGGAAATACATTACCCTTTCTCCTGCTTCGCTGTGGTTTACCAAACAGTTTCCTGCGGAAAAGTGGGTCGAATTTGTGGGAGCATTGGATAGCGATTTAGTGGTTTATTTTTTGGGTGGAAAAAATGATAAAGATTTGATAAATAGGATTATTAATGAATCAAAACATAAAAATAGTTTAAATTTAGCGGGACAATTAAGTTTGCTTGAATCGGCTGCATTAATGCGCGATGCCTTGATGAATTACACCAACGATTCGGCCCCCATGCATTTGGCTTCGGCCATGGATGCTCCGGTATGTGCTATTTTTTGTTCAACCGTACCTGCTTTTGGTTTTGGCCCTTTGTCGAAACAAAGTTATGTTATCGAAACCCAACAAAATCTTAGCTGCCGTCCGTGTGGTCTGCATGGTCACCGGAGCTGTCCCAAAAAACATTTTAAGTGTGCAAAAACCATCGAAACCAAACAATTATTAGCATGTCTGAGTTAGAAAACGAAATTGTTAAGTCGGTCGAACTTTTAAAAAAAGGGAAAATTCTGCTTTATCCCACCGATACGATTTGGGGTATTGGATGTGATGCCACACAGCCCAAAGCCATCCAAAAAATTTATAAAATAAAGGAAAGGGTAGAAAGTAAGCGAATGATTTTATTATTGGATGAAGTGCAACAATTAAAACATTACGTAAAAAAAATTCCCGACACAGCTTACGATTTAATCGAGAATGCCACTTCGCCTATCACCATTGTTTATCCGGGAGCCATCAATTTACCCAAAATTTTGCTTGCGGAAGATGGTTCGGTAGCCATTCGTGTTGTAGAGGGTGATTATTGTAAAGAGGTTATTAAACGTTTAGGGAAACCTTTGGTATCTACTTCGGCCAATGCTTCGGGAGAACCGTCTCCAAAAACTTTCGATCAAATTTCAGAAAACATCAAGCAAAAAGTTGATTACGTGGTAAATATTCATCGTGGGCGGATTCGTCAAATAAAACCTTCCACTTTGGTGAAATTGGATGCCTCAGGTGGCATCACCATTTTGCGTAGCTAAAGGAGCCCGTATTAGTATACCGGTTGGTTTTTTTCTGTTAAGTGCCGTTTAATAGCATTATTGAGCATCTTAAAATCAATGGGTTTCGATACATAATCATCGCATCCTTTGCGGATAAGGTAATCACGGTCGCCGGCCATGGCATAAGCTGTTACAGCAATGATGGGAACATTCTTATAGGCCGGGATTTCCCTGATTTTTTCAACCAAATCCAATCCGGTCATCCCAACAGGCCCCAATTTAATATCCATTAAGATTAAATCGTACTGTTTTAAACGGACTAACTCCAGGGCTTTTGTGGCCCTGCTGGTGGTTTCAATGTCGTAACGCCTTCGCAGCAAATGTTCCATGAGTGTTAGGCTTGCCGAATCATCTTCAACATACAGAATTTTTTTTGTTTTCATTGTTATATCATTTCTTAGCTAAGTGGTGTTTACTCTTATCATTTATTGATGTCCTATTTCTTTGGGTGATTCCGGAATGTAAACGGAAAAAGTGGAACCAACACCCACTTTACTTTTCAAATGAATAAAACCACCCAAAAGCTCAATATATTTTCTTGCCAAACTCAAACCCAAACCGGTTCCTTCGTAGGTACGCCCATATCCTTCGCTTTCCTGACGAAATTCTTCAAATATTTTTGATTGATTTTTTTCAGAAATACCAATGCCGGTATCAATAATATGAAAGACAATATAAGAAATATTATCAATTCTTTCTTGATTGACGCTGAGGGTCACCGAACCCTCTTCGGTGAATTTGATGGCGTTATCAAGCAGATGCTCAAGGGTATCCCGCATCATTTTTTCATCTGCTTCCAGGGCCAGTTTTTCTTTAAAGGGCTGCAATATAAGCTTGATTCCCCGTCGTTCGGCTTCTTCGGTATATTGGCTTACCAATGTGGTAAGCAATAGCTTGATATCCAGTTTTTGATAATCGGGCTTAAACGAACCGGCTTCCAATCTTGCGATATCCAGAATAAGTCTTAATGTACGTAACAACCGTTCACCGCTTTCGTGGATAAATTGCGTCATTTCGCGGGTTTCTTCCAGGCTGGAGGCATCCATCATCAATTCCGAGAAACCTAAAATACCGTTCAAAGGGGTACGCAGTTCGTGGCTCATATTGGCCAGAAAGGCCGATTTCAAACGGTTGGCTTCTTCAGCAATCTCTTTGCTCCGGAGTACCTCTTGTTCCATCTGCTTCCGTTCGGTAATATCTTCTTTTATGGCCGCATATTGTACAATTTTTCCCTGCTCATCCAATACCGGGGATATCACCGCATATTCGATGTATTCCTCTCCATTTTTCTTTTTATTAATAAATTCTCCCAACCAGACTTTGCCTGCTGATATTGTGTCCCAAAGTTCAGGATAAATTTCTGCGGGGGTTTTCCCACTTTGTAGAATTCGCGGGTTTTCCCCAATGGCTTCTTCCATTGAATATCCGGTAATTTTCACAAAAGACTGGTTGACGTATTGGATAGTCCCCTCGGTATCGGTAATTATTATCGAAAGCGGATTTTGCTCCACAACCGTTGATAAACGCCTGATTTCGGCTTCTGCCTCCTTTTCTCTGGTGATGTCGAAAACCGTTCCAATGGCGCAATTTTGCCCCTTAAATTCAATGCGGTCAGCAGTGAAATTAATCCAGCGTTCTTTACCGGTCTTGGTGAGAAGTTTAAATGTGTAATTGGTTTCAATATTAAAATTGCGGAGCCGCTTTAAGCCTCTTTCTTTAATCATAGCCACATGATCGGGATGAACCACATCCCAAAAATGCATGTTCAGCATTTCATCAATTGAATATTCGGTGATTTTAGAAGCCATGGGATTGACAAACAGAAAATGCTCCTCATTGTAAATGACCAATCCGGCCGACATGGTTTCGGATAATTTTCGAAACAGTTTTTCCGATTTTTTACCTTCAATTTCAGCAAGTTTCCGTTGGGTGATATCAATGATATATCCCTGTACTTCTATCAATTGGCCGTTTTTATCAAATTTCCCGATAGCATTTTCAAGCAAATAAAGCGGTTTACCCATCGAGGTATGCATTCTTACCTCAAAATCTTTGACTTTCCCGTTTTTCTTAATCCTATCAAAAAGGCGTTTCCGGTCGTTCGGGTCATCATAAAGGTTCTCGGTTCCAAACTCATTGAGTTCATCAAGGCTTTTAAAATCAAAAATATCAAGAACTCTTGGGTTACAATATAACACCTGATGATCGTTTTCGATATAATCGCCCGAAATGTCATTTTCAACAAACGTCCGAAAGCGTTCAAGGCTTTCTAACAGTTGTTGCTGCGCTATTCGTTTTTCCTCAATGGCTTTTTTCTGCTCAAGGGCATTGCGTACCGAAACATTAAGCCGTTCGAGGTGTTCTTTGGTAACATAATCGGTGGCGCCGGTTTTAATGCATTCAACAGCCGTTAATTCGTTTACCGATCCGGTAACAATAATAAATGGGGTAGTAGGGCTGGTTTCATTTCTTATTTTCAGTGCTTGCAGGCCATCGAAATTTGGGAGCATATAATCTGAAAGAATGAGATCGGGTTTAAAGTTTTTCAATCCTTTGATGTAAGATGCTTCATCCTCAACCCATAAGTGTTCAAACTGATAATCTCGCTTCAGATACCGTAACATCAACTGGGTATCATCCTCTACATCTTCAAGAATCAATATCTTTAATAAATCCATGCTACCTCTTCTTCTTTAACGTTTTTAAAGCTCCAAAACCGATTTGTTCAATTCAAGCCAATATTTACTCATTAATCGAACCTCTTCAATAAAGACATGAAAATCCTGTGGCTTTACCAAATAGCTGTTGGCCCCATAAGCATAAGCTTTTTTAATATCCAAAACCTCTTCGGAAGTAGTCAGAATGACCGTAGGAATATTTTTGGTATGTTCATTCGATTTGATGTGCTTAAGCACCTCCAACCCATTTATTTTAGGAATATTGATGTCAAGCAGGACTAGTCCACAAGGGTATGATGCCGTTTTTCTTTTCCCATTTTCAATGGATGAAATAACCTCCAAGGCTTCGTCGCCATCAGTCACATGCAAAATTGGATTTTCAATTTTATTTTTCTTGAAGGCCATCTTGGCCAGCTCTGCTTCTGCAGGGTTATCTTCAACCAGTAGTATTTCAGATAAAGGGTAGTTTATTGACATGCGCTTCAATTAATTACTTCTGCATTTGCACAAAAATAGAAAAATAATTGATACGGCTTAAGAAAACCCACGTGCAGTTATTTACTTTTTGTCAACAAAA
>CBETNY010000109.1:0-5930 GCA_965537275.1 uncultured bacterium
GTATTGCAGGTCCCGGTGAAAGGATTAAAAAAATTATTGCTAATTTTTAACACAAAATGTTTTTAATTTAAAAATGGTTTTATCTTTGCATTGTGAAATGAATAACAAAATACAATGAATAAAGAAACAATCAGAAAAATCCCTCATAAGACCATTGAGCGGTTGAGTCAATACCGAAGGGCGTTGTTGTTGGTGCAGGCGAAGGGTAAAACGCATATATTTTCGCATGAAATAGCAGAAATACAACATATTACGGCTGTGCAGGTTAGGCGCGATTTGATGTTGATTGGTTATTCGGGTAATTTAAGGAAAGGCTATAAGATACAGGATTTGGTCGATTTGATTGGTCAGATTATCGACACGCCGGAGGGACAACGGGTGGCGATTTTTGGACTTGGAAACCTTGGACGGGCATTAACCTATTATTTAAGAGGCCGGCGTGAGAACTTGTATGTTAAAGCTGCATTTGATGTGGATCCTGATAAAATCGGAAAAAGTTTTGAGGGTATCCCTTGTTACGGAATCGATAAAGTAAAAGAGGTTGTGGCGCGCGAAAACATTACTATTGGTGTGATTACGGTTCCTGCCGAACATGCCAAAGCGGTAAAAAATTTGGCAATCGAAGCGGGGGTAAAAGGTATCTTAAATTATACCCCTTTTCCCATGGAGGTTCCCGAAGGGGTTTTCCTGGAGGAATATGATATGATTACGTCACTTGAAAAGGTGGCTTTTTATGTGAAGGAGTTGCAAAATGCCTGATTGTTTATTGCTGAACAGGCCTTGATTGGATAAGGGGTTGTATCATGAATAAAAAAAGCCGTACGGTGTAACCAGAAGTTGCACCGTACGGCTTTTCAGTTTCTATCAACAAAGCTTAGACCATGGTGATGCGGGTGCCTCCGTTATCGACGCCTAATTTTGTTGTTTCGGTAATGATGGCGTCTTTTCCGGTACTTTCAACGAAGTTGATGGCTGCTTTTACTTTGGGAGCCATACTTCCTTCGCCAAACTGACCTTCTTCAAGATACCTTTTTGCCTCGGCAAGGGTCATCCGGTCAATGGCTTTTTCCTGAGGTGTGTTGAAATTGATAAAAACTTTTGGAATATCGGTAAGGATAAACAGTTTGTCGGCCCGGATGCCTACAGCAAGTCTTGATGAAGCAAGATCCTTATCAATCACCGCATCAATACCCTGCAGCTTGTTTTCTTCCACATAAAAACAGGGGATGCCACCGCCACCAACCGCAATGACAATGTGTCCCTCACGGGCAATCTTTTCGATGGTTTTTTGGTTAAAAATCAACAAAGGATCGGGCGAAGCCACCACTTTGCGCCAGCCGCGTCCACGGGCATCTTCCTTAAATACCACTTTTTCTTTTTTCATAAAAGCTTCGGCCTCTTCTTTGGTGTAATAGGGGCCGACGGGCTTGGTAGGATTCCGAAATGCCGGATCGTTTTTATCAACCAATACCTGTGTGATTAACGTGATGATATCGCGATCTTTATCTTTTTGCATTAAAACATTACGCAATTGCTGTTCAAGGATATAGCCGATAAATCCTTGCGAATAGGCCCCGCAAATATCCATGGGCATTTCAGGAATGCCATAAATTTTGTTCCCTGCGGCATTGGCCAACATGATGTTGCCAACTTGCGGACCGTTGCCATGGGTGAGCACCATGTTATATTTGCGTTTCATCAATTTCAGAAGATTTTTACTGGCCTGGTAAGCATTTTCTTCCTGCTCGTCAATGGTGCCTTTTTGGCCGGCCCGTAAAAGGGCATTGCCACCAAAAGCTACAACTGCTAATTTTCGCATATTCTTAATTTTTTAAAACGATTTTCTAAAAAGGATGCAAAGTTAATAAAATTGAACTTTCAAAATGATTTCGTTAAATATTAGCAAAGATTCAACCTTTTTTGCAGGTTTTATTTAACTTGCAGGCTTAAAAATCAGTTGTCATGGAAAATTCATCTACAAATTTGAAAAAGTGGGTTAGGCTAGGTGGTTTTATTATTGGTTTGGTTTCCTTTTTTCTGATCCTCTTTTTTGTGAATATTAATCCGCAAAAGCCTGCGGCAACTGCTACCCTGGCTGTTGCGTTGCTTATGGCCATATGGTGGGTGTTCGAGGTGATGCCACTTGCCGTGACGGCACTGCTGCCCGTTTTTTTGTACCCTATGCTTGGTATTATGAACGGGAAAACTGTATCGTCGGTCTATGTGAATGATATTATTTTTCTGTTTTTAGGCGGCTTTATTGTGGCACTGGCTATGCAACGGTGGAATTTGCACAAGCGTATTGCACTCCGTATTATGATGTGGACCGGAACCAGCCCTTCCAAAATCTTATTTGGGTTTATGCTGGCTACCGCTTTTTTGTCGATGTGGATTTCCAATACGGCCACTACCATGATGATGATTCCCATCCTGCTTTCTATTATTGAAGAGCTGAGCGAAACCATGGACAAAAAATCGGCTGACCGTTTTACGGTAGGACTGCTGCTGGGGGTTGCCTACAGTGCATCTATCGGTGGTGTTGCCACTCTTGTAGGTACGCCGCCAAATCCCATGTTTACCAAAGTATTTGCCATTATGTTTCCGGTGGGGCCTGAGATTAATTTCGCCACCTGGTTTATCTTTGCATTTCCTTTGGTGGTAGTAATTTTTCTATTTACATGGGGTTATTTATCACTCGTTTATAAGCCGGATAAACATTCAATGCGCTCGATTGATCGCAGGACGTTTGTAGAATCTTACCATTTGCTAGGAAAACCTGGTTTTGAGGAAAAGATTGTCCTGGTAGACTTTTTGTTGATGGCGATCCTTTGGATGACCCGTTCAAACTTAAATATCGGGTCATTGCATTTTCATGGTTGGTCGAATATATTCAGCCACCCGGAATATTTTAATGACGGCACAGTGGCCATTTTTATGGCCTCGTTGCTTTATTTTATCCCTTCGCGTACCACGGGAACTTCATTTATCATGAATTGGGAGGTATCCAAAAAATTACCTTGGGGCATTGTGCTTTTGTTTGGTGGTGGATTTGCCCTTGCCCTTGGCTTTAAAGATTCAGGGCTCTCCCAATGGTTTGGCGAATCTTTAAAAATCTTTAAAGATATTCATCCTCTGGTGCTTGTCTTTATGGTCTCTTTTTTAATGGTGATGTTAACAGAGCTTACTTCCAATACGGCGACAACGCAAATTTTGCTGCCCATTTTGGCTGCACTTGCCGTCTCATTAAAAATAAACCCTCTGTTGTTGATGATTCCGGCCACTATCTCGGCTTCCATGGCTTTTATGTTGCCCGTGGCCACACCTCCCAATGCCATTGTGTTTAGTTCCAATAAAATTACCGTACCGCAAATGGCACGCGCAGGTTTAATCATGAACTTGGTCACGGCTATTGTCATTACGCTTTTTGCCTATTACTATGCTCCGCTAATCTTTAATTTTGATATAAGCAGTTTTCCTGCCTGGGCCCATTAAAATGGGAAAAGATTGAAGACAGAGGATTTTTATATTTTTGCTTTGCCCAATAAAAAGGCGTTTTTATAAATCAAACAAAAAAAAGAATGAAATTATCGCTGTTTAATGTGAGTATGCTTGTGGTGTATGCATTGGTTTGTATCGCGATTGGCATTTGGAGTTCAAAGGGCAAAAACGATGAGGAATTTTTAATTGCCGGACGGAAGATCAAGCTTTTTGGCTTTATCTCCACGGTGGTGGCCAGTTATATCGGTGGGGCTGCTATTGTGGCGTATTCGGCCTACGTCTATAAATTCGGCATCTCTGCCATTGCCGTATTTGTGGGTACCGCAGCCGGTTTTATCCTTTTCATTCCCTATGCTTTAAAGTTGCGCAAAATCAGTACGCAAAAAAAGTTTTTAACCCTTTCCGATTGGTTTTATTTTAAATACAACGGTAAAGTGGGACTGGTATCGGCTTTGATATTGTTTGTGGTCTATTTCGGAATGTTGCTGAATCAATTTATTGCCGGAAGCAGTATTTTAGCCCACATCAGCGGTATGAAGTATGAAACGGCTTTATTAATCTCAAGCACCATTATTGTAATTTACCTGTTTGCCGGTGGATTTAAGAGCGTGGTGAAAACAGATGTTTTTCAGTATCTTATCTTGTTTGTTCTGTTTGTTTTGTTGGGATATGTTCTGTTAAAGGAGGATACGGGATTGACTACCGAATTGTTTAATTTCTCCGATATGGATCCGGGAATGACCATCGCCTTTATCGCCTTTGGTATTTTGATCATTTTTCAGTCGGCCGAATACTGGCAAAGGGTTTATGCAGCCGAGAGTGAAAAGGTTGTGAAACAGGGTTTTATTGGTTCGGCGGTTTTTGTCATTGTCACCGGATTGGCGATCACCATTGTGGGATTGGCGGCTTACCATTTCTCTCCGAAAATCGAACCCCGAGATGCCTTTGCCGAAGGTTTAACGGTTTTGGTTCCGGCAAAATTTATCGGTGCCGGACTGGTGTTGCTTTTTGCTGCCATCATGAGCTCGGCCGATACCATTATCTTTGTGCTGGCTTCCAGTATGGCCAAAGATTATATTGCACATTTTTCTAAAAAGGAGGTTACGCAGCACAACCTGAAAATACAAACCAAAATATTTATTGTCCTCTTTTCGTTATTAGGGTTTGTTTTTGCCTATTTTTTTAGAGATATTATTGCCGTAATTCTTTTTATCACCGGATTGGGCTTTACCATTATTCCGGCAGCGTTGGCTTCGTTTCATTATAAAATTTCAAACAGGGCGGTCCTGGCAAGTTTTATTTCGGGAATCGTTTATATTGGTTTTTTGATGGTATTCGGACTTTTAATCCCCGAACTTAGCATTGCTTCGATTGTTGTGTCAGCATTGTTTTTATTTGTTTTTCATCAATACGATCGCAGAATGCCGGCTTCGGCAACGAAATGATAGCACATAATGGCAGATAAAGTTCAACAGCAAAAAGCCTATGGGTTGGCCTTGGTGGCTGTCCTTTTTTGGTCCACCATCAGCTCGGCACTAAAGTTGACCTTGCAAGTGATATCCATCAACGGAATGTTGTTGGGATCGGTGTCAACAGGCATTGTTGTTTTGCTTTTGGTAAATCTACTTGGTAAACAAAGGATCAAGTTCAGCCGGTTGACTTTAAAATCAATTGCATCCTCTGCCATCATGGGGCTGTTTAATCCATTTTTGTATTACCTGGTATTGTTCAAAGCCTACGATTTGTTGGAAGCTCAGGAAGCCGGTACGCTCAATTATATTTGGCCCATCGTTTTGGTGTTGCTATCAATTCCCTTTTTAAAACAAAAAATTCACTGGCAAGCATTGGCAGCCATTCTCATCAGTTTTTGTGGGATATTGATTATCAGCACCCATGGGAAGCCATGGTTACTACATTTTACCAATCCTTTAGGGGTAATCCTGGCAGTCGGGAGTGCCCTTTTTTGGGCCATTTACTGGATTTTGAATATGAAAGATCATCGGGAAGAAACCGGTAAAATTTTATTGAACCTGATTTTTGGATGGCTCTATCTGGTGGCTTATCTGGCACTTACGGGAAATTGGCCGGAGATGCCTTCCTGGCAGGGGATTGTGGGTTGTGTTTACATCGGTATTTTTGAGATGAGTGTTGTTTTTGTGATTTGGCTAAAGGCCCTCAATTATTCACGCGATACGGCCAAGGTGAGCAACCTGATCTACCTTTCCCCCTTTCTGGGCCTGTTTTGGATACATCAAATGGTGGGCGAAACGATTCACCTCTATACCTTAATCGGGCTTGTATTTATTGTGGGTGGGATTGTATTGCAAGGCATGTCGGCAAAAATGGACAAGAAAAAAGGATAAAGTAATTCAATGTGGTGAAGGGTAAAATAAAAATCCCTGTTCGCTTTGCTCACCGGATTTCTGTTGGAT
>CBETNY010000110.1:0-5926 GCA_965537275.1 uncultured bacterium
CAAAAAAGTGGGTATGATGACCGAAAAGTTCTTTCTGTATTACGAAGAACACGACTGGGCTGAACACATAAAAAAAGCAGGGTATAAGATTTATTACCAGGGTCTCTCTTTGGTTTTGCATAAAGAATCCATTTCTACCGTAAAAGAGAGTCCCTTCCAAATATTTTATCTGACACGTGGCCGGATATTATACTCACGGAGAAATAACCGGGGCCTCACCCGTTTCATTAGTTTAATTTACCTATATTTTATTGCCGTTTCCAAACAGAGTTTTAGTTATTTAATTAAAAAACGTCCCGATTTGTTTTGGGCAAGCTGGCGGGCTGTATGGTGGCACCTCACCCATTACCGCAACTTGCAGGGACTCACTCCGTTTAAAAATAAATAATGATATGAATACACTCAAGCTAATTATTTGGATTATTGAATATGCCCTTTATGCGTATTTGGTATTTGCCACCCTTTATATTTTTATTTATGCCTTTGCCGGAATCTTTTACAAGCAAAAACAATCGGAAACCGTTTCAAAACTCCGGAAGTTTGCGGTTTTAATACCCGGTTACAAAGAAGATGCGGTAATTGTTAATGTGGCCAAACAAGCCACTCTGCAAAATTACCCGAAGGATAAATTTGAAGTGATTGTCATTGCTGATAGTTTTAAAAAAGAAACCCTTGATGCTTTACGCCGATTACCTATCCGCGTGGTAGAGGTGGTTTTTGAAGTGAGCAAAAAATCAAAAGCCTTAAACAAATGCATGGAAATAATTGGTGACGATTATGACGTTGCCTTTATCCTGGATGCAGACAACTTGATGGAACCAGATGTATTACACAAAATTAACGCTGCCTTCGACCGTGGATATGCGGCAGTGCAAGGTCATCGTACTGCTAAAAATCTGAATGCCAATTTTGCCATCCTGGATGCCATGAGCGAAGAGATTAATAACCATATTTTCAGAAAGGGACACCGGGTATTGGGTATTTCATCCGCTTTAATTGGCTCAGGAATGGGACTGGATTACCATTTGTTTAAAAAAACCATGGCTACCGTTGATTCGGTGGGGGAAGATAAGGAAGTAGAACTTAAAATTATTAAGCAAGGGTATCGAATTGATTATGTGCATGATGCCATTGTTTATGACGAAAAAACACAAAAATCGGATGCCTTTGTCAACCAGCGTCGCCGATGGATTGCTGCCCAACTTGATTATTTCAAGAGTCATATTTTAGATGGTCTGATGGAGTTACTGAAAAAAGGAAATTTTGATTACTTTGATAAAGTGATACAGATGGTTCAACCACCGCGAATTCTGTTGTCCGGAATTCTATTCTTACTCTCGTTGGTGTACTCGCTTATCCATTACCTGCCATACACCGAATTAAAAGATTATTTTGTACCGGCTCCTCTGTGGTGGGGTGTTTTCGGATTAACTGCCTTGGCCTTGTTGCTATCCATACCACGTAAGTTTTACAACATCAAGACCTTCAAAGCGCTGCTTTCGCTTCCTCATGGCTTTCTTCTTATGTTTATCAGCTTGTTGAAAATAAAAGGAGCCACCAAAAGTTTTCTTCATACCGAACATTCTCATGTTGACGATATTAAACACAACTAAAGTCTTGAAATACAATGATGGCAAGGCGCAAAAATTATCCATTGGTTTCCATAATTACCGTCAATTACAACCAGGCGGAGGTAACCTGTGCCTTGCTGGCTTCACTCGATAAAATTACCTACCCCAATTTTGAGGTTATCGTAGTGGACAATCACTCTGTTGAGGATGACCCCACCATTATCAAGCAGCGATATCCCAATATTGTATTCATTCAAAATCCCATTAATTATGGCTTTGCAGCAGGAAACAACTATGGCTTGATGCGCGCCCGGGGTGATTATGTTTTGCTGCTAAACAACGATATCGAAGTCCCCCCCGGATTTCTTGAACCCATGGTGGATAAGCTGGAGAAAAATCCTGAAATAGGAGCGGTTAGTCCAAGGATTAAGTTTTACTACCAACCCGATACCATACAATATGCCGGATACACACCCATCGACCAAATAACCATGCGCAATACGGCCATTGGTTACTGGGAAAAAGACCGGGGTCAATACAATGAGGATCGCGAAACCGCTTATGCCCATGGTGCCGCAATGTTGGTTCCCATGCGGGTGGTTAAAGAAATTGGCCTGATGTCCTATATTTTCTTTTTGTATTATGAAGAAGCCGATTGGTGTGCCAGAATAAAAAAGGCAGGATATAAGATTTTCTATGTTGGAAGCTCATATGTCCTTCATAAAGAGTCGGTTTCCACCGGTAAAATGAGTAGTTTAAAAATATATTATCTCAACCGCAACCGGATTGTTTTTATGCGCCGGAACCTTCAGGGGAAAACTTTTTACCTGGCTCTTTTGTACCAACTTTTTGTTGCCATTCCCAAAAATGCCTTCAAATATCTGGCCAAGGGAAAAATAAAGCTCTTTCTGGCTTACTACAGGGCCATTGGATGGCATTTAACCCATTTGATATCTCACGAAATTCACGAAAATCCCATGTTATGATTTTGACTAAAATTTTACATGTTCTGGGAGATCTGCTCTTTCTCTATTTGGCATTAAATACCATCTATCTTTTTGTATTTGCAGTGGCCGGACTTTTCCCCCACCATCCCCATTTAACGCATGCACGAAAAAAACACAAATTTATTGTCTTAATTCCGGGTTATCGTGAAGACAACGTCATACTGGATGTTGCACGGCAGGCATTAAACCAGGATTATGGACGTGAAAACTATGAGGTAGCCATCATTGCTGACGGGTTCAAAAAAGAAACCATCGCAGCACTTAAACAAATTGATGTAAAGGTTTTTGAGGTGCAACTGGCATTTAGTACCAAATCGAGAGCCCTGAATGCCGCACTGCAACAACTTGACGACAGCTTTGAAATAGCCGTGGTGCTGGATGCGGATAACATTATGGCGCCCGATTTTTTGAGTTGCGTGAACGAGGCCTTTGATAATGGTTTCATGGCAATTCAAGGACACCGGGTAGCCAAAAACCTGGATACTTCTTTCGCTATTTTAGATGCGGTGAGCGAAGAAATCAACAACCATATCTTTAGAAAAGGACACCGTGTCCTGGGGCTATCCTCTGCGCTTATCGGTTCAGCCATGGCATTCGAGTACACCTCTTTCAAAAAGATGATGAAAGAGGTAGAAGTGGTGGGAGGTTTTGATAAAGAGATTGAAGTTAGGTTGCTGTCAAAAGGAAAAAAAATTGAATACTTACACGATGCTTATGTGTACGACGAAAAAGTACCCAATGCAAAGGTGTTTACCAAACAACGAAGACGCTGGATTTCAGCACAAATTCATTACTTTGGTAAGAGTTTTATCCCGGCTTTGAAATCGCTTCTGCGTTCAGGAAATATTGATTATTTTAATAAAGCCCTTCAATTTGTTTTGCTTCCCCGCATTATGCTGATTAGCCTATTGTTCTTAATAACAATATTTTATTCCTTTATGGGAACAAGCCTTGAAATAAACTTTTGGCTCAGCCTTTTTGCCTTGGGGGTTCTCGTTTTCCTGCTTTCCATTCCCAAATATTTTTATCGTTGGGAAACCTTAAAGGCTTTAACCCGTTTACCCTATGGAATTCTTCTAATGTTCTTATCTTTGTTAAAATTAAAAGACAGCAATAAGGAGTTTTTACACACAAAACATACCTACAATGCATTTCAGATTAAGCATCCACGATTTGTTCACAAAAAGCACGTAAAATGAAAATAGCCATAGAAGGTCAACGACTTTATCGCACCCGCAAACACGGGATGGATATGGTTGCATTGGAGCTCATCAATGAGTTACAAAAATTGGATACCGAAAACGAATATGTTGTTTTTATCAAACCCGATGAAGACAATAAAATTTTTAAACAAACGCCTAATTTTAAATTTGTTGAGTTGGCGGGTGGGCCATATCCCACCTGGGAACAATTGGCCTTGCCAAAAGCGGCCAAAGCCGAGGGTTGTGATATCCTTCATTGTACCAGCAACACAGCTCCCTTAAATCCGCAGATGCCCTTGATTGTTACCCTACACGACATCATTTATCTGGAGAGCATTAGCATCTTCAAAAAAGGAGGTACCTGGTATCAAAAACTTGGAAACATGTACCGGAGGTATGTAGTGCCGCGTGTGGTAAAGAAAAGTGATAAAATCATTACCGTTTCCGAATTTGAAAAAAACAGAATTCGCGAATTTTTCGGCTTTCCCTCTACCGATGAGCGCCTGGTAGCCATTTACAATGGTGTGAGCGAACATTTTAGAAAAATCGATGATCAAAAAGAACTCGACAGGGTCAAAACCCTTTACCATCTTCCCGATCGTTTCTTGTTTTTCTTAGGAAATACCGATCCCAAAAAGAATACGCCGGGCACCTTAAAAGCGTTTTCCGATTATTTGAAGAAATCGGGTGACGACATGTACCTGGTAATGCTCGATTATGAACAAAAGGAGCTTGAAAAAATATTAAACGATATTGGTGACCGCGAATTGATGAATCGCATTATCCTTACCGGCTATGTTACCAATACGGATTTACCGGCCATCTACAATTTATGTAAAGTATTTCTCTATCCTTCGCTACGCGAAAGTTTCGGTATTCCCATGCTGGAAGCCATGCGTTGCGGTGCGCCCGTTATTACCTCCAACACCTCCTCCATGCCCGAAGTTTCGGGAAATGCCGCCTACATTGTCGATCCCTATAAACCTGAACAAATTACCACAGGAATTGAGGCCATCCTGAATGACGATAAACTAAGGCAGGAATTGATTGCCAAAGGATTCAAACAGTCTGAAAAATTCTCGTGGCGCAACATGGCAAAGAAAGTACTGACACTATATCAATCGGTTTATCAAAAACATTACGCTTAAATATTTTGTATTATGCTGAAAAACAGAGATATTATCATGGTTGGATTGGCTGCTCTCGACAGTAGAATTGGCAGCAATGTTATCAATCTGGCCGAAGTATTTTCGAAACACAATCGCGTATTGTACGTGAATTATCCACTCGACCGACTGACCTTACTGCGTGAGCGCAAAGACCCGCTGATCCAAAAACGAAAAGAAATCTTAAAGGGAAAGCGCCCGCAAATGGAAAAAATTAATGAGAATATGTGGAGTTTTTATCCCAAAACAATTCTCGAATCAATTAATCAACTACCCATCGATTGGCTTTTCGATATACTTAACAAAATCAATAACAAACGTTTTGCCAACGAAATTAAAAAAGCGATCAAAGAGCTGAGCTTTAAGGATATCATCATTTTCAATGATACCGACATGTTCAGGAGTTTTTATTTGAAAGAACTTATCGGGGCAAAAACCCATGTGTATTACACCCGCGACAATATGGTTGCCGTTGACTATTGGAAAACACAGGGTATTCGTATCGAAGCCGCATTGATGGCTAAAGTCGATTTGGTGGTGGCTAACTCAACCTACCTTGCCGAACTGGCTTCCCGGTTTAACCCCCACTCCTATTATGTTGGACAAGGCTGTGATGTAACTCTTTTCGATAAAAAATTGATTAAAGATTTACCCGATGAAATGAAAGGGATTCACAAGCCAATCATTGGATATATTGGCGTGTTGTATACCCTTCGTCTCGATATTGAGGTGTTGATTCACATCGCCCGAAGTCGTCCCGACTGGTCGGTTGTTCTTGTTGGCCCCGAAGATGAGGCTTTCAAAAACAGCGAACTTCACCAAATTGAGAATGTACATTTTCTGGGTAGTAAAAAAATGGAAGAACTCCCCCGGTATCTGTATGGGTTCGATGTTGCGCTGAATCCTCAAAAGCTCAACGAAGTAACCATTGGAAACTATCCCCGCAAAATCGACGAATATTTAGCCATGGGCAAACCTAC
>CBETNY010000111.1:0-5923 GCA_965537275.1 uncultured bacterium
TGGCGTTGTACCAAAGGGCATTTATTTCTACGGTAAATCCGGTCCGGGGAGTTACCGGCTTTCCATAAACAATGGCATCCATCCAGCTAACCGCTTTTCCTGCTTCACCGGCCCAGACAAGTCCATTGTCGTGCATTTTAATTTGATGCAGCGTTCCTTTTTCATATTGGTTAAGAATTTCTTTCATGGCTTTGCCGTACCTCTTCCAAAGTGATGAACCATCACCGGTCATGATTTTGTATTGGTGTAAAGCCCAGAAAAACCACAACGAAGTATCGGCCGAATTGTAAGTGGCTGTTTTTCCGTGTCCCATGTTAGGAAATAAACCGTTTTTCAGTTCACTAAGCATGGTTTTTACCACTTTGTGAAAGCTATTGGTGTCTCCCTGGGGCAAGGTTAAACCAGGCAGTGCAATAAAAGTATCACGGCCCCATCGGCCAAACCATGGGTAACCGGCAATCACCTCGGTACGCTTGTTTCGGTGAATGATAAACTCCTCAGCAGCATTGGCCAGGCAATGTTCAAAATTATCCCGACTCACCCGCCTTTTTACTTCGGTGGTAAATTGGCGTTTAAAAGTGGCAGGCGATTTTTCATCAAGCCCTGCCGAAATCACCAGGCTTTCTCCCGGTTTTAATGTGGTTTCAATATAGCCCGGCGAGAAAAGATCTTCCAGATAATCATAACCACGCTCCTGCTCGCGAATATATTTTACATTGTAATACCAATCAGGAACGTGGATGTATTCAGCTTTTTTAGAAACTTGCATATATACCCTTGAATATCCCGGGTACATCTGCCAGCTGGCGCCATTTTGGGCTGCTTTGAATTGGGTATTGGCAAAGGTGTTGGCCTTGGTTAAATGATGAACACTTCGGTAAGCTAGAAAGGGGCGGAAACGCATATGCACCGTTTCATCACTCTCTTCAAGGGTGTATTTAATGAGAATACGATCTTCGTTAAGTGCAAAAATCATCTCTTTTACCAATAGAATATTTCCCAACCGATACATAAGACGGGGGTTGATATTGGTGCTATAGTCACGAAGATATTTGTGACCTTTTGGCTCCATGACGCTTCCTTTGTACATGCGCGAACCCAGATGAAACTCATAATTATTGGCCGTGAGTGTTTCGTCAAGATCAGCCAATAAAACATGGTTGTCATCATTGATTAAGGGTTGTGGCGCCACCAACAAACCGTGGTAGCTACGGGTGTTACAATTGATAATGCTTGAAGAAGCGTAGCTTCCGGCGCGGTTGGTACGTAATTTTTCACGACTTAAGGCGTAGGATAAATTGATAAGCTTCGTTTTGTCAAATTTAATATAACCCATTTCTGTGTTTTTTTCTGGCTTGTTGATTTATTTATAATGATTCTGCAAAAATAGGGTAAACCTGTGAATATTAGTCTGCTTATGGTAAAAATATATTAACTTTGTGTTAAGTAAACTTTTTACTATCATGAAAACGTTTGCAGTAAACATTTTATATGATTTCAATCGATTGTTTAAAAGAGATAGGTGGTTTCATGCCGGAGGATGAATTTGAGAAAGGATGTCAAAATGATTGTCAATAGCATGTAAATCAGTTCAAAAATAAATGGTAAAATGCCTATTTATAATCGAATAACTAAAATGGCATGTTTGTTGAATCTGTTAAAAGCATGCTCTGCTGGAGTTATAAGAAAAAATGCTAAATTCCTAAAATGGGAATAATTTCTATATATTGGAAAAATGCAAAATGATGAATTAACATATTGGAAAAGGTAATGAACAGATTAATAAAAGGTTACTTTATTATGGCACACGGATTGTTATAAGAGATACGATGAAATTTAAAACTATTTAAAACATAGAAAAATGAAAACAAAATTAATCACCATCATCAGCATGATTTTTATGAGCGCATTGGCGTTTCAATCGTGCAACAAAACAAAGACTCCTGAACCAGATACGGGTTCTGCCATGGAAAAATTAAATATTCCTGATGGTTTCACTTTTGAATCTACACAGGTAAAAGATTTAACCATTAATATGCCGGCCACAGTCGATTTCAACCAAATGAAAAGTCGATTTAATGTGTATACTGACGATCCTGCCCAGGGTGGGAAGTTGATTACATCCGGTAGTTTTGACAAAAACGGACAATATCATGGAAAGATTCGCGTGCCTACTGCACTCGATTCGGTTTATGTAGAAAGTTTGGCCGGGAACCTAAAGGCTGCCATTAATCCTGCTGCCGGTAAAAAAGAGGGTGGTGTGATTATTAATTTTGGCGATGATTATGGAACCAATCCTCCTGATACCACGGCACCTGAAGATTCAAAAGCTGCTTTGGCATTTTCGAGTGGTAGACAGTATAAATCGATGATGAGCAACAACCTTGTGGGAAATGCGGATTTTGAAACGGATGATTTTGGAAGTATTTACGGTTGGAATTACCTTCATCCTGTTGATGGAAGATGGTATTTTACACATTATTATAACTTATCTATTGCCAGGGTAGCCGAAGGGAATGGCCATGTCTTACAAACACCAAAATCCGGCAGTCGCTATATGGGAGGAGCCTCGCAGATGGTGGATGCTAATCCCGGCGACTTGATTACGTTTTCATCTGATATTAGAAGTAAAGGCAATAGTAGTAGACTATATGTTTGGCTTTATTTAATTCCGAAAGATGCCAACAACCGATCACTGGCCTATTATTATACTTACCAATATGCTCCATCCAATAATTGGAAAACAAAAACCATTGCGGCCACCATGCCTTCCGGAACTGTAAAAGTGCAGGTATTGTATTGGTTCTGGGATATGAATAGTAAT
This sequence comes from uncultured bacterium, assembly GCA_965537275.1. Taxonomy (GTDB): domain Bacteria; phylum Bacteroidota; class Bacteroidia; order Bacteroidales; family F082; genus Sulfidibacterium. The sequence goes on from CBETNY010000111.1 coordinate 2,825, forward strand.
AGTTCTATCGAGGTTGACAATGCTGTGGTGACAGGCCCGGTAAAAGATGCCGATAATGATGGTGTGGATGATGACTTGGATGATTATCCCAATGATGCTACCCGTGCCTTCAATGTCTATTATCCCAATGCAGAAGACTGGGGAACACTGGCTTATGAAGACCTTTGGCCCGGAACAGGTGATTATGATTTTAACGACTTGGTTTTGGATTATCACTACAAATCGGTGTTGAATTCATCCAACCAACTGGTAGAATTCTTCACAGATTATTCTGTGCGTGCCGTAGGTGCCAGTCTTGAAAATGGATTTGGCTTGATGCTGGGTGGCGATCCGACCAACATCGCATCGGTGAGCGGAACCCGTTTTACAGAAAATTATCTGCACCTGAATGCCAATGGAACCGAACAAGGACAAAGCAAAACGGTAATTATGCTTTTTGATAACTCCTTTAGCATGATTGGTTCTTCAGGTTCGGCCTTTATCAATACAAAAGAAGAAGTGCCCTATGTTAATCCGGATACCAACACGTTACATGTGGTTTATCAAACGCCGGTTTCGACCGATGTTACAGGTACAGCGCCATACAATCCATTTTTGGTAATTAACAAAGAGCGTGGAAAAGAGGTGCATCTTGCCGGTCAAGAACCCACCGATTTGGTCGACCCCTCACTGTTTGGGAGCTGGGCCGATGATTCCGATCCAGCCACTGGTAAATATTATCAAACGGCAAAGAATTTACCGTGGGCCATTGATTTACCGGTATCCTTTGCTTATCCTCTTGAACAGGTCGAAATTTTGAGTGCTTATAATCACTTTGCCGAATGGGCCGAATCGGCCGGGGCACAATATCCCGATTGGTATAAAGACAACGCAGGTTACCGTGTAAGCTCAAATATTTATACAAAACCTGGCAATTAAAATTTTGTTTTCATTGTTTTACGGTCTGTTCTGTGGTGGGACAGGCCGTATTTTTTTGCCTTTGGGAAAGAGTTTCCCAATCAGGGAATAAATAGAAACTCAATAATCATTACAAAAACCTATAATACAAGTAATTAAGGCTTTTTTGACGGATTGGTATGTTTCTTGAATTAAAAAAAGTGAATAAAACGGAAAGCGTTTTAATTACTCAAGTAAAAAAAAGTCCTTTGGTTAAATTGCCAAAGGACTTTTCTTTTTAATTTCCGGTTATGATTTAAACCGGATAATCTCGATGAAAGCGTTGAAGTCGTTCGGCCAGTGCCGGAAACTGATCGTGGCGCACCAGCGAAGTACAAGCCCTGATTCCTTCGGCATGCTCACTTCCGGTAATGAGCAACGATATGGCACTAACGCCATAATAAAGCAGGTTGTTTAACAATTCGTCCGCATCCATTCCCGGGTAGGAGAATGTGAAATAGAAACCGTCAGCAATGGGTTGGTCAATGTCGGTGTCGTAAACGATCCGGAAACCATTCTCCGTAAAGATTTTTTTCATTTCATGGGCTTTAACGCCATAATCTTTTACATAATCCACAAAGTTAAAGCGACCTTCGTTGGCTGCTTTTAAAATGGCTGCCAAGGCGTATTGTGCCGAATGTGAGGTTCCTGAACTTAAGGGGTATAATGTTTCAAAGATGAGCGAGTATCCCAAATGCTCGGTGGTATAGAAGCGTTTTAAATCGGGCAAATCCATGCTGTACAGCTTGTTCGAAATGGCCATCATTCCGATGCGTTCACCGGCATAACTAAAAATTTTAGAGCTTGAAACAAAGAGGATGTAATTATCAGAGTATCTGGCTATAGTAGGCTGATAGGGAGGACGGCCCGGCTGGGCATAATCTTTACGGAAATCCATTCCTAAATAGGCCAGGTCTTCTAAAATGGCCACTTTATACTTGTCAGCAGTTTCTGCAATGATTTTTAACTCTTCTTCGGTAAAGCAGATCCACGAAGGGTTGTTTGGATTGGAATACAAGACTGAATGAAAACGGCCTGTTTTGAAATAGGATTCAAGTTTTGCACGTAATTTTTCGCCGCGGTAATTGTACACGTCAAAGCTTTCGTATCGGATGTTGAGTACTTTATGTTGCATTTTATGCACCGGAAATCCCGGGTCAAGAAAAAGGGTTGAGTCTTGATTGCGGTTGGTGCGGCTCATGCACAAAAAGGCGGCAAAACCGCCCTGCATAGAACCTACCGTGGGAATACAGCCGGCCGGATCAACATCAATATTCAGAAAAAGCTTTAAGAACCGCGAAAACTCATTCTTTAAATCCTGGTGGCCCTGGATGTTGGGGTAAATGGCTGCCACTCCTTTTTTCAGTGATTCGATTTGGGCATCAACACCAATTTGGGCCGGCGGGAGACCGGGAATGCCCATCTCCATACGGATGTATTCTTCGCCAGTGGCTAATTCAATCTCATCTACCAGTTTTTTAATCTCACGGATAGTAGCGGTGCCCACTGATTGAAGTCCGCTTTCTTCCAGCTTTTGTTTTACAATGCTGGCATTTATTGGTGTGTTTTTCATCTTTTCTTGAATTTGTTGAGTGCTTGAATATTGTCCATTTATTCTATGCAAAGTTAAGTTTTTTCTGATTTATGATTTTGAAATCCTGATGCGGGCATCTACAGCAGTGACCCCTTTTTGATTTCCCAGCAATGGGTTTAAATCCAGTTCTGTAATTTCAGGGGCTGCTTCTACCAGCGCTGATAAACGAACCATCACATCGGCGAAAGCCGGTTGATGGATGCCTTCCATTCCGCGGGTACCCTCAATAATCTTATGGCTTTTGAGCTTTTGAATTTCACGCAGCACTTCTTCTTTGCTTACAGGGGCTAATAGGTGCCGCACATCTTTTAATACTTCAATAAAAATGCCACCCAATCCGAAAAGAATCATGTGGCCGAATTTATCTTCTTTTTTTACACCTGCAAAAAGTTCTGTGCCACTCAGCATGGGTTGGATCAGCACGGCACGGGCGTCTTTAATCTGCAGCATTCGCTTCATTTCCTGAACCAAACGTTCCTCATTACGGATATTTAACGAAACGCCTCCTACATCCGACTTATGCACCGGTCCCACAACTTTCATCACCAAAGGATATCCTGTTTGGGCCG
>CBETNY010000112.1:0-5899 GCA_965537275.1 uncultured bacterium
TCCATCGATTGGTAAAAATCAATGTGCAAACCGGTCGGGTTGTCCGGAGGTATAAAGCCGACAGTGCCCGCTTTTTGAATGATGTGGTGGTTGATTCGGCGGGTAATGTTTATGTGACGGATTCACGCCTGGGGGCTATTTTTCGATTGCATCACGGCCAATTTACCCTCTGGAAAAAGAGCAGTCTGTTGACCGGTGCCAATGGGTTGGCCATTGAAAAGGGTAAATTGATGGTGGGGGTGCGGGGTTATCTGCTCTGTATCGATCCACTCATGCAAAGTTTGACCATTCAAGTGAAAAACAAGGGCGGAATCGATGGCCTCATCCCTTTGGGTAACCGAAGATATCTGGTATCCGATTGGGCCGGGAAAATACAAATTATCCAACAGGGTAAAGCCCCGGTGGTTTTGAGAAATACCACACGTCAAAAAATAAATGCTGCCGATTTGGGATATATTTCCGATGAAAAAATCGTATTAATCCCCACCTTTTATGATAACCGTGTGGTTGCAATGAAGCTGATTGGTGATTAATCAGGCTTGAATGAAACGATTAATTGATATGAAAATCCTGAATTATGGAACGTTACTGTCTTGAATGTGGCGCCAGATTGCACGGACGAACCGATCAGAAGTTTTGTTCCGATCAATGTCGGAATACGTATAATAACAGGCTCAATCGTGACGAAACGACCTACATGCGAAACATCAACCGTAAATTACGGAAAAACCGGCGGATTCTGCAATCGCTCAATCCCCATGGCAAAGCAAAAACTACCCGCCGGATACTTTTGTCCAAGGGATTCGAGTTCAGATATTTTACCCATGTTTTTAAAAATAAGGAGGGTAAAGTGTACTATTTCTGTTACGAACAGGGTTACTTACCCCTCGATCACGATTACTTTGCCTTGGTGGTTAATCACAACTTGTAAGTGAATGGTGATTTTAAGTTAGTCAATAACCAGGCGTTCTTTAAAAGGTAAAAAAGTCATAAAATCGGCATGATGAACCAATTGAGCTTCGGTGGTTCGTTTTACCATGTTGCCTTCACCGGCATGGGTGGCGATGATGTGACAAACTTCGGCAGGCACACCGGCTTCCTCGGCCAGGCTTACTCCTGAAAACGGGTGACGGACATACTTTCCATAGTTGCCCTGAACAGCCACTCCTTCTTCGTTGAGCTCGTATTCGAGTAATTTTCCCACATCGCACAAAATGGCACCCGCCACCAGTACATCCATGTTAACCTTCAGCTCGCCATGGTACATTTCGTTGATGGTTTGGCCGGCGGAACGGGCAATATGTACCACCGAACGCTTGTGTTCAATAAAAGTAACTTTCAGGTCGGGACCCACCAACAAGGTAAAAGGTATCCGGTGGAGGTCATCGGCGCTGAGGACACTCCGTTCGAGCGCCATTTCCCAGGTTTTTGCCGTTTTTTCTCTTAACGTTTTATCACCAATCCAATTTAATTCGGGCCATAATTTTAACACTTCCTGATTCATGTAATCTTTATTTTTGGGTTATTCCGGTCATGATTTTTTTACAATTTCGTGGGCCAGCATTCGGCCTTGCTTGATGCGGTCGGCCAGGCCAATCCCATCGCGAATACTTCCGGCAAGGTAAAGCCCGGGGTTCGATTGCTCAATCTGTGCAATGGCTTCCAAACGCTCACCCGAATCGGCTCCATATTGGGCAATGGCTTTGGGGTAATGGGCAATTTCAAATAAATCGGGGTTGAATTGATGCAGTCCCATGGTTTTTTGAATTTCTTTCCCCACAAGGTTTTTCATGTCTGGTTCAGATAAATCAGCCAGTGCTGCTTTTCGCATTCCACCTACAAAAGTGGTCAATAAGGCGCCTCCTTGGGGGGCTCGATTCTTGAAGAGTGTCGACATAAATAATACCCCTAAAATATCCAGGTTCTCTTTAAATGGTATTAATCCGCCAAATGCATTTAATGGAATGCCTTCCCATTTTTTAAATCCGATGGAAACCTCGGTAACCTTGGCGTAGGCCAGGGATGTGATGGGTTTTAATTGGTTTTGATTGAGGAAGGGAAATAGCGAGGGCAGGGCAGAAGCTGTGGCTGTGCTGACCACATCTGTGAAATCGGTTGTTTTTTCACCCCGGATGATTTGGTAGCCTTGATTTGTTTTTTTGACTTGTAAATCATCGCAGTGGGTATGGGTATTCTCTTTGCCGATCACTTGTATCAAAGCATCCACAAGTCTTTCCAACCCGCCTTCCACCGAAAAGATTTCGCGGGTGGCTTTTTTGTCGTCTTCTGTTTTGGGCTCTTTTCTTTTTTTTAGGGCGCCACCAATAAAACTCCCATAATTTTGCTCCAGGTTGTAAAGCTTTGGCAGTGCATATTTGGGGACAATGTAATCCGGATCGCCGGCATAGATGCCCAGGATAAAAGGATCGATGGCATAATCAAGGAAACTTTTTCCCATTCGGCGTTTTACCAAATCGGCCAGGCTTTCGTTTGGATTTTCTCCCTTTTTCCGGAACGGTTCACCTAAGATTCCGAATTTATCTTTCCAGGTAAATAGCGGGGTGGTAAGGCCTCCACCAATGCCTGATGGGAGTGCATGCCAGCGTCCTTGTTTCCAGATTAATCGTTTGGCAGAATTTTTATTGGCGATTTCCAACTTACAATGGTCTTTCAAATCGTCAAACAAATCAGCTACTTCAGCATGGCCAATCACGCCGCTGTTGGGTCCGGTTTCATAAAGAAAACCATTTTTTTGTTTGCTTTGAATTACACCGCCCAGGCGGTCTGTTTTTTCAAAAAGTTGAAAAGGGATTCCCTCTTTTGAGAGGTGGTAGGCGGTGACCAGCCCCGTGATTCCTCCGCCAATAATAGCGACATGTTTTTGATTTTTGCTCATTGCGTAATCATCTGTTAAAAGTTTCGCAAAGCTATGGAAAAATATGGATAAACAGGGGCTTTGTCCGCTTTGTTCTCGATGAAAATTTTGCCTTATCCACTCCATTGGAACAATCATTTATGGGATAAAAATCCATATTGTTGATAACCGAAAAGAGGAGAGGGTCCTTCACATTCCAATAAAATATATTTTTGTCCTTTCCATAAAATGTGTAAGAAAAAGTGAAAGATTTTTTAAAGGAATTAAACAAAGAGCAATACGATGCGGTGGTTCATACGGATGGTCCAACCATGGTGATTGCAGGTGCCGGGTCGGGAAAAACAAGGGTGTTAACCTATAAAATTGCTTATCTGTTGAGCAAAGGGGTTGATCCGTTTCATGTATTGGCTTTGACTTTTACCAACAAAGCAGCGCGCGAGATGAAAGAGCGTGTGATTAATCTTATTGGCGATGGGGAAGCCCGCAATGTGTGGATGGGGACTTTCCATTCGGTTTTTGCCAAAATTTTACGCATTGAAGGTCACTTTCTGGGGTATCCGTCTAATTTTACCATTTACGACAGTGACGATACCAAACGCCTCATTCGTCATATCATCGGCGAAATGCAACTGGATCCTAAACAATACGCTCCCAATTACGTGCGGGCCCGTATTTCTATGGCCAAATCACATCTGATGAGTCCCGCCGAGTATGCTGATAGTCCCGAAATTGTTTCTGCTGATGAAAGTTCGGGAAAACCTCTGATCAAAGAAATCTATAAAAATTACAACGCCCGTTTAAAACGGTCCGATGCCATGGACTTTGACGATTTACTTTTCAATACCTATGTGCTGTTTAGAGATTTTGCTGATGTGTTGTATAAATATCAACAAAAGTTTCGATACATTCTGGTGGATGAGTATCAGGATACCAACCAGGCGCAATATGCCATCGTAAAGAAATTGGCAGCCAATACCGAAAATATTTGTGTGGTGGGTGATGATGCACAAAGTATTTATGCCTTTCGTGGGGCAAACATTCAAAATATCCTGAATTTTAGAACCGATTATCCCGACTATAAACTTTTTAAACTTGAACAAAATTATCGTTCCACAAAAAATATTGTTGCGGCAGCCAATAAGCTGATTACCTACAACAAAGAGCAGATTAAGAAAACGGTTTGGACCGATAATGGAGAAGGTGAGAAAATTGGGTTTATCCGTGCCACCAGCGACAATGAAGAAGGAAAGTTGGTGGCCGATGCAATCTTTGCTGCCAAAATGAATGAGCAGCGTCCGAACAGTGATTTTGCCATTTTGTATCGTACCAATGCCCAATCGAGGGCCATGGAGGAAGCCCTCAGAAAACTGAATATTCCCTACCGGATTTATGGAGGCCAGTCGTTCTACAGCCGTAAAGAAATTAAGGATCTTTTGTCTTATTTCCGGATTGTGATTAACCACCATGATGAAGATGCTTTACAGCGCGCCATCAATACACCGGCACGCGGAATTGGAAAAACAACCCTCGAAAAAATCATTGTGGCAGCCGACCAGCACAAGGTCAGCATGTGGGATGTAATCGACAAACCCCATCAATATGGTTTAATGGTCAATTCGGGCATTCTGAACAAATTGGCCAATTTTACCACCATGATTAAAAGTTTTAGTGCCGAAATGCGCAAAAAAGAGGCCTATGAGGTGGCTACTCACATTGCCAATGCTTCGGGACTCATGCGGATGTTCCGCGAAGAGGATACTCCCGAAGCCATCAGCCGGGTTGAAAACATGGAAGAGTTGCTCAATGGGGTGAAAGAGTTTAGTGAAAAAGGTGCCGCAGCCAACGAGGGAGATCTTGAATTTCAGGGGAGTCTTGAAGAATTTATGCAGGAAGTGGCTCTGCTGACTGATGCTGACAAAGACGACGAGGAAAACAATGACAAAGTTTCACTGATGACCATTCATGCGGCCAAAGGGCTTGAATTTCCGTATGTGTTTATCGTCGGGCTTGAAGAAAACCTCTTTCCTTCGATTCAGAGTATTAGTACCCGTTCCGAATTGGAGGAGGAACGTCGTCTTTTTTATGTGGCACTTACCCGGGCCATGACCAAAGCAACACTTTCGTATGCCGAGAGTCGCTACCGTTGGGGACAATTTACTATTACCGAACCCAGTCGGTTTTTGGATGAAATTGACGAATCGCTGCTGGATATTCCACACCGCAGCGAAGGCATGGGAAACCGCAGTTTTGGCCGGGTGGAGAAAAAAATGCCTGCGGGGCTTCCAAACCAAAAAAGAAAACTGAAGTCGGTTGCTGAAACTGCCTCCGGTGACGAATTCCAGGCTGATGATACCACCTCGCTAATGGCAGGAATGTTGGTTGAACATCCCAAATTCGGAAAGGGAAAAGTAATTGCCGTGGAAGGTGCCGGGCCCAACAAAAAAGCGACGGTCCATTTTAACGGGGCAGGCAATAAGAGCCTGCTGCTGCGTTTTGCAAAGCTGAAGATTATCTCTTAGCCGTTTCTTTTTCCTTTTGTACGATACCATTTTGCCGTACGTCGCATGGCTTCTTCGAAATCTACCGCCGGGGAATAACCAAAATGAGATTTTAACTTTTGAATAGAAAAATGGTAATCTTTACCGCCATTGTTGATGCGGTAAGGAGTTAAAAAAGGTTCCGATTTGATGCCCAAAAGCCTGTGAATGGTGTAATAGCTTTGCGCGGCTGCCATGGCCAATTCGTAGGGAATGGAGGTCTTGGGCAATTCCACTTCCAGGTGCCGTGCCAACGTGGTGTTGAATTGGTGCCAGCAAATATCCAGCCCATCGGTAGCCAGATAAGCCTCACCCACGGCTTTTTTTTCGTTGGATACAAGTAAGATGATGTCAATCAGGTTTTCCACGTATACCGGACAGGTTTTGCTGCGTCCGTGATTGATTTCAGCAAATTTCCCTTGCAAAAGGGCATCGATATATTTTGAAATAAAAGTTCGGTCGTTGATGCCGAATACATTTCCCGGGC